>JAYTDE010000645.1:0-10838 GCA_043736195.1 Burkholderiales bacterium
AGGTTGATGACGTCAGCGAACACCAGGCCGCCATAGCTGTGCACCACCTCGATGGCCGGCTTCGGGCTGCCCAGGGCCGTGATGACGATCGGCGGCTTGTACTTGGCAATCAGCTCCAGGTCTTCGGGCAGGCGCGAATTGGTCGAGTGCGTCACCAGGTTGGCCGCCCATGGTCCGATGATCGCGTCCGGGTCGGCGGCACGCGCATGTGCCAGTTCAGCGGTGATGTGTGCCATCCACTCGTCCAGCACTTCGATCGGCCGCGCGTTGGGGGTCGGAAAGGCGCCGATGATGCCGGCCTTGCAGGCGGCCAGCACCAGTTCAGGGCCCGAGATCAGGAACATCGGCGCGGCGAACACTGGCAGCCGCAGCGGGTAGGGAAAAGGCTTTTGGCTCAAGACGGGTCTTTCAATAGAGTGTGGATGTCTGGAAAAAGCTGAACAAGTCCCTGGAATCCGGACGCGCGAGCGAAGAGTCGTGTCGACTCAACATCCGGCAAGAGCGACTTTTTAGACCTGCGGGCTTGATCAGTGTTTCCTTTACTCGGCTGCCTTGAAACCCGACAGACGTACCGCTTCCTGCCAGCGCTTCGAATCGCGCCGCATGTATTCGGTGAACTCCTCGGGCGAGGTGGGCATGGGCACGAAATCCATGGCGCGGAACTTTTCGCGCACTTCATCCGACTTGAGCGCGCGGGTCAGCTCCGCATTGAGCTTCTGCACCAGCGCATCCGGCGTGGCGGCAGGCGCCAGCAGTGCCGCCCAGGTATAGATGGTCATGTCGGGAAAGCCGGATTCCTCGAAGGTCGGCACATTGGGCATCAAGGGCGAGCGCTTGTCGCTGGTGATCGCCAGCAACTTGACCCGGCCTGCCTCCACATGCGGCTTGACTGCCAGGAGCGGCAGGTAGGCGGTGTTGACTTGCCCGCCGACCAGGTTCTGCACGGCCGGCGGCGTACCGTTGAACGGCACATGCAGCATGTCGATGCCGGCGCGCCGGTTGAACAGCACGCCTGCGAAGTGCGACGAATTGCCGGCGGTGAATGAGGCGAAGGACAGGCGGCCCGGATTGGCCCTGGCATGCGCGATGAGTTCGGCCAAAGTGTTGGCCGGCAGTGACGGATGCGCTGCCAGCACCAGGGCTGTTCCCAGGAAATTGGTGACCGGCTTGTAGCTTTTCTCGGGGTCGTAGGGCAGCTTCGAGAAAGTGTGCGGGTTGATCACCATCATGCCCGAGCCGGCCAGCAGCAGGGTGTAGCCATCGGGTGCGGCCTGGGCACCGGCTTGCGCTGCGATCAGGCCGGCGCCACCGGGCTTGTTGTCGATCACCAGCGGCTGGCCACCGGACTCCTTGATGCGTTCGCTGACAATCCGCAGCGCCTGATCCAGGGTGTTGCCGGCGGCAAACGGCGTGATCACACGGATCGGTTTGGCTGGGAACTCCTGCGCCACTGCGGGCGCCCCGGCAGCCGGGCCGAGCATGGCAACCACAACAAGCGCAATGCGGTGTGACTTCATCGAAAGCTTTTCCATTCTTGTCTCCTTGCCTCAAGGGCTTGTTGTTTCCAGCCAGTGCCGCAGCAGGCGCGTCAGGGTTTCCGGCGCTTCCATAGGCAGCATGTGCGCCGCATTGTCGATCAGTTCCAGGCGGGCGTTGGGGATCGCGGCGGCCATTTCCTCCGACAGCGCCGGTGGCGTGACCCGGTCTTCGCGCCCGCAGGCGATGAGCGTCGGGCAGCTTATGTCGGCCAGCAGGGCGCGGCTGTCGGCGCGACCGATCACCGCACGCGACTGGCGCACGAAGGTCGCGGGTCCGACCGCGACCATCATTTCGTCAAGGCGGGAGTTGAGGTTGGCGTTGCCGACATTGACTGCTGCCAGCATGAAAGGCCGCATGCCGGCCAACATGCGCGGGAAACCCTTTTGCGCCAGCGCGATCATCTTTTCGCGCCCCGGCACCGCGTCAGGGTTTTCCGGGCGCGCCGAGCTGCTGATCAGCGCCAGACCGGTCAAGCGGTGCGCGGCCACGCGCAACACTTCAAGCGCGACATAGCCGCCCAGCGAAAAGCCGGCCAGCGCGAAGCGTTGCGGCGCGCCGGCCAGCACCGCACCGGCCATGGCAACAGTGCTTTCCTGCGATGTGATGTCGGCGATGCGGATCTCGGCATGCGCGGCCAGGCCGGCGGCTTGGGCGTCCCACACGCGCGCATCATTGAGCGAACCCGGGATCAGCACAAGAACCTTGCGCGCACTCATGGTGTCGGCTCCAGGTCGCGCGCGACACGCTCGCGCAACACGCGTTTCAAAACCTTGCCTACCGGGTTGCGCGGCAGGTCAGCGATCAGATGCAGGCGTTCCGGCAGCTTGTAGACGGCTATCCGCTTTTCATCGCGCAGGAACGTGGCCAGCTGCTCCAGGGTCAGCTGTTGGTGGTCGACTGCCACCACGCAGGCGCACAGCCGCTCGCCCATGATCGGGTCCGGATAGCCGACCACCGCAGCCTCGCGCACCAGGGGGTGGGACAGGATCAGGCTCTCGACTTCCTCGGAGGAGATGTTCATGCCGCCGCGGATCACCAGATCCTTGGAACGACCCACATAGCGGTAATACTGCAGGTTCTCGCCGCCTAACTCGAACAGGTCGCCAGTGCGGTAAAAGCCCTGGTCGTCAAAGGCGCGCGCGCTTAAGTCGGGTGCATTGAAGTAGCCCGAGAATATGGTCGGCCCGGAAAAGCGCAGTTCACCGGCACGCCCTGCTTCGTTGATGTCCTGCCCGCTTTCAAGGTCGACTAAGCGGGTTGCGATTTTGCGTGTGGTCGATACCGACCATTGATATCCAGGCACGCCGGCGCGCGGGAAAAAACGCGCACGCAGGGCGGGATCGCCGACATCACGGGGCGCACCGGTCAGGCTGGCCCCTTCGTTGGAACCGAAATAGTTGACGATGGCCACGCCATATTGTTCGTGAAACCCGCGCACCATCCATTCAGACAGGGGCGCGCCGCCCGAACCCACGCGCGCCATGCGCTTGAAGTCGATTCCGGCCAGCAGTTCCGGCCGCTTGAGCAACTGGTTGAGGATCGTCGGCGCAGCCACGGTGTATTCGATCGCTTCCTCGCGGATTTGCCGCAGGAACACTTCGAGATTGAACGGCTGGTGTTGCACCACTGTACCGCCCAGGATCAGCCAGGCCGCGAAATTGGTCGAAAGCCCGGCCATGTTGACCAGCGGAAACGGATTGAGCAAGCGGCAACCCGGTTCAAGTTGCGCGCCTTCGATGATGGCGGGGGCGACGATGAGCCACTCGTTGTGATTGCGCGGCACCCCTTTCGGCGTGGCTTCGGTGCCTGAAGTCCAGCAGATGGTGAACACATCGTTGGCCGAGACGGCCGCTGTTGCGAGATAGCCGGCGACCCGCTGCGGTGCCTGCGCGGCGGGCAGCGCCAGGTCGAGCGCGACCACCCCTGAGGGCACCTGCGCGCCCCACGCGAATACTCGCGCAATCGACGGATGGCGCGCGCTCAGCTGCTTGAACATGCTTGCGTGCCCATGCTTGCCAATGCGCACGCAAGTCACGATCGCGCGGGCCTGGGTGACGCCCAGAATATGTTCGAGCTCGTGCTCGCGATACTGCGCCGGGACTGGCGACACCACCGCGCCCAAGCGCGCGCAGGCCAGGTAGATCACGAACTGCTCGACGCCGTTGGGCAACTGCACGACGACGATATCGTCTTTTGCAAGGCCATGGTCGAGCAGCACCTGCGCCATGCGCATGACCTCGGCATCGAGCTCCGCGTAGGTCAGGCTGCGGGGCGCACCGTCGGTGAAGTCCTGCCGATTGAGCGCATCGACCACCGCCTGGCGCTGCGGGTGGACGGCGACGTGGCTGCGAAAGCAGTCGTCCAGCGTGCGTGTGCCCCACCAGCCGCGTGCGGTGTAGCGCTCGATCTTTTCCTGCGGGACCAGGATCATGTGTGGGGTCGCGGTGTGTCGTCCGGGTGCGGCGAAAACGCGCCGGCAGCGGGCGGTTGATTCACTTGCATTGTTAGACGTATCCTACTAGACTTGAGTCCATTAATGCAAGTTATCGATCATTGTCGAATGCATGAAAAGCTCGCCGGCGGCAGGTTTTTGGCTTGAATTTCGTGACTCTCACTAATCGGCGGCGTGGGTTACCTGGGCGGAGGCGAGTGGTGCGGACATCAATCGAATCTTGCGGACCATGACCGCGACGAAAAGACCGCTTTTGCCGGCCGCGGCGCAGCAGCGATTCGGCGCCGCGCATTCACAATTGCGGGTTGCGCACCATTTGCGTGGCAGCTCGCTCAATCGCGCGCTTGACGTGGTCGGAGACTGGTGGACCCAGCGCATCCTGCGCGAGTGCTTTCTCGGTGTGCACAACTTCGAGGCGTTTCAGGGCAAGCTCGCGGTGCCGCGCCAGACCCTCAGCACGCGCCTGAAGCTGCTGGTCGCCCATGGCGTTCTCGATACCGCCCGCGGCGACTATCGGCTCACCGAGTGTGGTCGCGCGCTCTATCCGTGGGCCCTGATGGTGTGGGCGTGGACTACGAAATGGGGCGGCGGCGGCGACGTCCGCCATCCGACTGTGCTTACGCATGCTGGTTGTGGCCGCGCGATGCGCCCGCTATTCGCCTGCGGTGCCTGTGGTGAAAAGGTCCACCTGCGTGATGTCGAAGTGCAGGATGCGCCGGGCGTGCGCCTGGTGGCGCCGGTGAACGCCGCCGGCGACCGGCGCTGGGCGGCCGGGCGCTTTGTGCTGAACCCGCGCGAGGGTGGCCGTCATATCGCCTTTGTAACCGCGGATCGCTGGAGCCATCTGATTCTCTCGGCGGTGTTCCTTGGCTGCCGCTCGTTCGACGTGCTGGCGCGCGAGACCGGCGCGGCGACCAACATCCTCACGCATCGCCTGGGGCTGTTGGTGGCTGCCGGATTCATCGACAAGCGCCGCCTGGCCGCCGACGGCCGGCGCTTCGACTATGCGCTTACCGACCGCGGGCGCGACATTTATCCGCTCACCATCACGCTGGTGCAATGGGCGGATCGCTGGTTGCCGAAAAAGGGGGGCGCGCCGATGCTCAGGCTGCATCGCAATTGCGGGTCGCAACTCGACGCGCGGGTAGTGTGTTCCGAGTGCGGCGGGATGTTGCTGCCGCAAAGTGTTGGTTTTGAATTGCCGGCGCTGCAGCGGTCGGATTGAGCGGCTTGCGGAACCATCCGGATGGCGTCTTGACGCGGTGCGGGCGATGTAATTTTTGTGCAGTGTGCAATTGTCAAAATTGGAGACCGACATGCCTGAAATGCTGATAGACGAACTTGCAGGCGACCTGCCGCCGGTGCTGCGCGGCGGCTTCGAACCGGTGGTCGAAGAATTGAACGTGAGTGACCTCAAGGTGATCGGTGAGGTGCCCCGGGACCTCAACGGCGCCTATTTTCGCAACGGGCCGAATCGAAAGTTCGCCGCCGACGGGCGCTATCACTGGTACGACGGTGACGGCATGTTGCACGCGGCGTATTTCGATCATGGCCGCGTCAGCTACCGCAATCGCTGGGTGCGTACCGCACCGCTGATGGAGGAAATCGCCGCCGATCGCGCCCTCTGGAAAGGCCTGCGCGAGTCGCCGCGCGCCGACACGCCGGAGATGCCGGTGAAGAACACGTCCAATACCGACGTCAAGTTCCACAATGGCCGGCTTATTACCATGTGGTACCTGTCCGGGGGCATGTACCACGTCGACCCGATGACGCTCGAAACCCTGGGCCCGGTGAACTTCGATGGCGCGCCCAACCTGCGCGCCTCGGCGCACTCCAAGATCGACGAACGCACCGGCGAGTTCCTGTTTTTCGATTATCAGAAGGAGGCGCCGTACATGCACTACGGCGTGGTCTCGCCCGACGGCAAGCTCAAGAGCCGGATCCCGATCGAGTTGCCTGGACCGCGCCTGCCGCACGACATGGCGTTTACCGAGCATTACGCGATCCTGCATGATTTCCCGCTGACCTACGACATGGAGGCACTCGAGACCGGGCGTCACAAACTGAAGTTCCATGCCGACTGGCCATCACGTTTCGCCATCGTGCCGCGCAACGGCACGCCCGACCAGATCCGCTGGTTCGAGGCCGCGCCTACTTACCTGCTGCACGTGATCAACGCCTGGGAGGAAGGCGACGAAGTGGTGATGCTTGGTACCCCGTTTCGCCTGCCGCGCGACTTGGCCGGGAATATCGAGGCCGACAAGTTCGCACGCGCCTGGTCGACCATGCAGCACCGCGACTACCTCACCTACGAATGGCGCTTCAACCTTGCAAGCGGCAAGACCGCCGAACGCATCATCGACGACACCTTCTGTTGCGAATTCCCGATGATCAACAGTCACTTCCAGGGTGTCAAGTCGCGTTACGCATACGCCATCAACATGGTGCGCGGCAGTCTGAACCAGCCGCGTTTCGCGGGCCTGGCGAAGTATGATTTCGAAACCGGCGTGATCCAGGCTTACAGCGAAGGGCGCGATTTTTTCTACAACGAGGCGCCCTTCGCGCCGGCCGACAACCCGCAGTCGGAAGATCATGGCTATGTGGTGAGTTTCGTCTGGAATGCGCGCGACCATCGTTCCGAGCTGCAGATTTTCGATGCCCGCAATTTCGGCAGCGGCCCGATCGCGCGGGTGCTGATGCCGCAGCGCGTGCCCAACGGCTTTCACGCCACCTGGGTGACCGCGGAGCGCCTGGCGGCGGGCCGGCGTATGCCCGGCTAGGAACTGGCCGGTTGGCGTTGTCGATTCGCAGCCGCGGTTCCCGTGTTCGACCGGCTGCCGGGCGCGACCATACCGTGGTGATTTGCTACAATTGTCGCAATTAGAGACAGATGGAGTGGGCGCCATGGGCACCGCGATCCGCATCAATGACGATATCTACATTGCGGCGCAACGTGTGGCCGGCGCGGAACGCCGCTCCATCCCGCAGCAGATCGAGTTCTGGGCGCTGGTAGGGAAGACGGCGCTGGAAAATCCTGATCTGCCGATCGAGTTTGTCCGTGAGCTTTTGATCAGCAAGCACACGGACCGCGCGCTGGCCGAGCCGTTTTTGCTGAAAGCGGCGAAGAAGGCTGGCGGCAGGGCGCGGTCGCCGCGCCGAAATGGTTGAAGTCAAGGTCTTGCAGATGCCCGCCTTCAAGCGGGCTTACAAGAAGCTTGTCCTTGCGCACCAGGCCGTGGTCGACGACGCGGTGCGCCAAATCATCGCCGATCCGGAGATTGGCGAGGTCAAGAAGGGCGACCTGGCCGGCGTCCATGTTTACAAGTTTCCGCTCAATCGCCAGCAGATGTTGTTGGCCTATGAATGGGACCACGGGAAGCGCCTGCTGCTATTGCTTGGCAGTCACGAGAATTTCTATCGTGATCTAAAGCGCGACTGACAACCGCTCGCAGTCTGGTTTTCGGGCTGCGCTTCGCGTCCGCAACCGCGATGAACGTCGAAGCCGCGCTAAATCGACACTTCAAGGTTATCGATCAGGCGCGTAGCGCCCAACTTGGCGGCGGCCACGATTACCAGATCGCGATCCCCCGGAAGCGGCTGCAACAAATCGGCCTGGCGGCGGATGGCGATGTAATCAGGTTGCCAGCCGCGCCCGGCCAGGTGCGCCATGGCTTCAAGTTCGATGCGCAGGTAATCGCGCTTGCCGTCGCGCACCTCCTCGCGCGCACGCGACAGCGCGCGATTGAGCGCCGGCGCCTCGGCGCGCTCCGCCGGCGACAGGTAGCCGTTGCGCGATGACAGGGCCAGGCCATCGGATGCGCGCACGGTGTCGGCCAGGATGATCTGGATCGGCAATGCCAACTGGCGCACCATGTTCTTGAGGACGATGCACTGCTGGTAGTCCTTCTTGCCGAATACCGCAGCCTTGGGCGCCACCATGTTGAACAGCTTGAGTACCACCGTGGCGACACCGCGGAAATGCCCCGGGCGCACCGCGCCATCCAGGATGTTGGCGATTTCCGGCGGTTCGACCGCGTAGGTCTGGGGTTCGGGATAGATTTCGCGTTCGTCGGGCGCAAACACCACGTCGCAGCCGGCGGCCGCCAGCTTGTCGCAGTCGCTTTGAAAGGTGCGCGGATATTTGTCGAAGTCGTCGCGCGGGCCGAACTGCATGCGGTTGACGAAGATGCTCACCACCGTGCAGATGCCGCCGCTGTCGTCGCCGGCCAGTGTGCGTTGGGCATTGTCGACCAGCCGGATATGCCCTTCATGCAGGTTGCCCATGGTCGGCACCAACACGTTTCTGGGCTCGCGCGCCAGGCGCGAGCGCAGGTCGGCTACGCAATCAATCACATCCATGTCGGGTCTCCGGCAGTCAGTCGGCGCGATTGAAGTATTCGCGCCTGCCGCGCATTTCGCGCACACGCTTGAGCAACAGCGCGAAGTCGTCATCGGCATCGACGAAATTGAAATGATCGGCATTGACGATCATCAGTGGCGCGGCATCATAGTGATGAAAAAAGCGCGTGTAGCGCTCGCCCAGGCGCACCAGATAACTTTCAGCGATCGGCTGCTCATGCGCATGACCGCGGCGCCGCACGCGTTCGATCAGGGTGGCGGGCTCGGCCTGCAGGTAGATCACCAGATCCGGCACCGGCGCCTGCGGCTTCAAGTGCCGGTACATCTGCTCGTAAAGACCGAGTTCGTCATCGTTGAGCGTCAGGCGCGCGAACAGCGGATCCTTCTCGAACAGGAAATCACCCACCGTGCCACCCTTGAACATGTCGGGCTGTTTCAATTCCGCCAACTGGTGAATCCGCTGAAACAGGAAAAACAACTGGGTCGGCAGCGCGTAGCGCGCCATGTCGCGATAGAACTTCGCCAGAAACGGGTTGTCTTCGGGCGCCTCCAACATCAGCGTGGCGCCGGTCACGTCGGCGATGCGCCGCGCCAGCGAAGTCTTGCCGGCGCCGATCGGGCCTTCGACTACGATGTGGCGAAACTTTTCGGGCAGGACGGGCATGGCGGCAGCGGTTGATCGAACTTATCCAGTGTTCCCTGGCGGCCGGCAATCATACACAAGGCCCTTCCAGCCAGTCAGCGAAAGATGAAATAAACCGCGCCCATCATGCAAAGCGCGGCCCACAGGTAATCCCATTTCAAGGGCTGGTTCATGTAAAGAATCGCGAACGGCACGAACACTGTGAGGGTGATCACCTCCCGCATGATTTTCTTGTTGCGGCAGACTCAGCGCGGTATAGCCGATACGGTTGGCCGGCACCTGCAGCAGGTATTCGAATAGCGCCACCGCCCACGACAGCAAGGCGGCGATCCACCAGGGCTTGGCCGACAATTCCTTCAAATGGGCGTACCAGGCGAAGGTCGTGAAAACATTCGACAGGATCAGGAGGCCGGCCGAGGTGGCGAGTACGTTCCAGTTCATGTTGCGGGTCCTGACGCGATGCGGGTGAGTCGCTGGCCGGCCAAAGCAGGCAACAGGCTGTAGACCGTCCGGCCATCCGGCAGCCGCAGGTCAGGTGCTATTTCGGCAAGCGGCAGCAGGACGAAGGCGCGCTGTGTCATGCGCGGATGCGGCACGGTCAATGCGCTGCTTGCGATGCATGCGTCGCCGAACAGCAGCAGATCGAGATCGAGAGTTCGCGGCGCGTTGCGATACGGGCGTTGGCGGCCGTGGCGGCGCTCGATCTCTTGCAGTTCGAGCAACAGCGTGTACGCCTCAAGTGTGGTGTCGAGCGCAGCCACGGCGTTGATGAAATCCGGACCGGCAGCGTCAATCGGCGCACTGATGTAAAGGCTGGAACGCGTCAGGAGGCGGGTACCAGGCAGATGCGCCAAGGCGTCACTTGCTGCTTCGAGCGTCGCGGACGCGTCGCCCAGATTGGCCCCCAGGCCCACGTAGGCGCGCGTCATGCCGGGTTGCAGCGTGCCGTACCTGATCTGCCTACTCGCCCTGCGCGGGCGCGTTTACGCCGGAGGTGCCGTCATCCGCAGGCTTGCGGCGGCGCCGGCGCCGGCGTTTGGGCGCGTCGCCGTCGGCCATCGGTGCGTCATGCGAGAGGTCGTCTCCGGCAGCGGCGAGCTTCGCCGTTGGGCGGGTGCTGCTTGCCATGCGGTTGCGCGTCTCCGGGTCGGCGTCGATGAACGCGGTCCACCAGTCGGCGATCGCGGCTTCTATCTCGCCCGATTCGGCACGCAGCAACATGAAGTCATAGGCCGCGCGAAAGCGCTGATGCTCGATCAGCTTGAACGCGGTGCGCCCGCCGCGCCCGGAGGCGACGCGATCGAAGCGCGGCTGCAGCGCCCAGATCTCGCGCATGTCGGCTGCGATGCGGTTCTGGATCGCCAGCTTGTCGCGCTGCGCGTCGATCGCCTCGCTCATCGCCTGATGCAGGGCCGGCATGGAATGTTCGCCGCGCGCCTTGAGTTCATTCCAGCGCGTCAGCGCTTCGTGCCACAACAGGGCTGCGAACAGGAAGCCGGGCGACACGCCCTTGCCCATGCCGATGCGTTCGTCGGTGCGGGCCAGGGCCAGCATCACGAACTTCTCGCCCATCGGTTGCTCGAGAATCACGTCCAACAGTGGCAACAGGCCGTGGTGCAGGTGCTCGTCGCGCAATTGGCGCACGCATGCCACCGCATGACCGGACAGCAGCAGCTTCATCATTTCGTCGAACAGGCGCGATGCGGGCACGTTCGACAGCAGTTCGGCCATGGCGCGGATCGGCGCACGGGTTTTCGCATCGATGGTGAAATCGAGCTTGGCGGCGAAACGCGTGGCGCGCAGCATGCGCACCGGGTCTTCGCGAAAGCGTGCTTCGGGGTCGCC
>JAYTDE010000646.1:0-1544 GCA_043736195.1 Burkholderiales bacterium
CACCGAACTGCGCGGCCGTGTGTTGATCATGCGCATCGACCGACCGGGAAAGCTCAATGGTTTCACCGTCAAGATGATGCGCGAACTGGCGGCCGCCTATTCGGAACTGGAAGACGACGACGAAGCCTGGGTCGGCGTGCTGTGCGCCGAAGGCGCGCATTTCACCGCCGGCCTGCAGCTCGATCAGCTCGGGCCCACCATGGCGCGCGGCGAGACGGTGTGGCCGGAAAAGCACATCGATCCCTTGAGCCTGCGCGAGAACCGCCGCAGCAAGCCGCTGGTGGTTGCCGTGCAGGGCATCACCTTCACGCTCGGAATTGAACTGATGCTGGCGGCCGATATCGTGGTGGCGGCGCACGATTGCCGCTTTTCGCAGCTTGAGGTCAAGCGCGGCATCATGGCTACCGGCGGTGCCACCGTGCGCATGATGGAGCGTGCCGGCTGGGGCAACGCCATGCGCTATTTGCTCACTGGCGACGAATTCGATGCCAGCGCCGCGCTGCGCATGGGCTTGGTGCAGGAGGTGGTACCGGCCGGTAGCCAGTTCGAGCGTGCCCTGGAGATCGCGGAACGCATCGCCCTCCAGGCGCCGCTGGCGGTACGCGCGACCATCGCCTCGGCGCGTCTGGCAGCCGAAAGCGGGCCGGATGCGGCGATTGCGGAATTTCGCGAGGTACAGGCGCGCCTGGCCAACAGCGCGGATGCCGCTGAAGGTGTGGCGTCGTTCGTCGAGAAGCGCGCCGCGCGATTTACCGGCGAGTGAAGGCCGCGCCCGACTGGCGCACCTATGTCGCCCTGGGCGGCGGTGTCTTGATCGTTTCCACCGCCTCGATCCTGGTGCGCTTCGCGCAGACCCAGGGCGTGCCGTCGCTGGCGATCGCCGCCTGGCGCATGGCGCTGGCGGCCCTGGTGCTGCTGCCCCTGGTGCTGGCCCGCTCGCGAACGGAGTTGGGCGCGCTGTCGCGCCGCGACTGGTGGCTGGCGGCGGCCGCCGGCGGGTTTCTGGCGGCGCACTTCGCATCCTGGATCGTCTCGCTCGAATACACCTCGGTGGCCAGCAGTGTTGCCCTGGTGACCACCAACCCGATCTGGATCGCGCTGTTTTCGCTATTGGTGCTGCGTGAGCGCATCCCGCTGCTGCGGGCGCTGGCAGTTGCGCTGTCGCTCGCGGGCAGCGGTATCGTGCTGTGGGCCGATACCGGCCCGACGGTGGTCGGCGCCAACAATCCATTGCTGGGCAACCTGCTTGCGCTGCTGGGTTCGCTCACCATGTGCGGCTATCTGCTGCTCGGCGCTCGCCTGCGGGTGCATGTCTCGGTGCTTGCCTATATCGGCGTGGTGTATGCGGTCGCCGCGCTGTGCCTGATGGCGTTGGCGCTGGCGACCGGCACGCGTATGAGCGGCTACTCCTACTTCGCGTGGATTCTGCTGGCTGCCATGGCGCTCGGGCCGCAACTGCTGGGCCACGGGGCCTTCAACTATGCGTTGAAGCATGTGTCGGCCACCATGATCGCGCTGGCAGTGCTGGGCGAGCCGATCGGGTC
>JAYTDE010000647.1:0-6130 GCA_043736195.1 Burkholderiales bacterium
CGCATCGAGGGTGATTGAGCGCTGCCGGGTCAGTTCGGCGGCGCGGCCCATGTGTACGGTTTCCGGGGTCATGAAACCGATACCGGAATGTCGATGCTCAGCCTTGTGCCTACCGACGTCGTGCGCCGCACTATCTCGCTGGCTCTTGAAGTGATCTCTATCGCTCAGGTCCTGGCCAAAGAAGGAACTATTTGGAAGCTTCTTTCCGCCATTTCCGAACCACGTGCCCGGAAGGACAGGCTCACCAAGCACTGGACGGACTGGGTGGACTACTGGGCGGTGGATTTCGACTACCTGCAGCGCAAGGAAATCATCAAGGTGCCGGTGGGTTCAGGCGTCGGTGGGGCTGCCACGCTGGCCGGCTTTGAACCGCCACAAGGCGAGTTGGCGATTCAGTTCGAGGAGCGTTGGACGGGCGGGTACATTTTCGAGAACGAATGGCAAAGCTTCCGCACGCGCCAGAGCCGTGACCTTGAGTTGACAACTGCCGTGCATACTTACGACAGGCCGGGCCGCTACACTGTTGCTGTTAAGGTGATCGACATCTTCGGCAACGATACGATGACGCTCGTACCGGTGAATGCAGGGTAATTGGAGTTCCCCTTGCGCGATCACGAAAAAGGGGGGGCAGGGGAAGGAAATGATGGACGGCAACAAAACACGATCTCAGGCGCTCAATGAGGCGCTGAAACAACCGAATGGCGCACGGTTCTACCGCTGTGCTCTTCAGGTGAATCCGTTCGCCTATCAGGGGCGCCATGGCAAGCAGACCGCTTTCCGGAACGAAGGCGATTACAACACTGCAATCATTGAGGCCTGTCGCGCCAACAAAATTGAGGCAGTTGCCGTCACCGACCATTACCGGGTAGGAGAGTCATTGGGTCTGATTCAAGCGGCGCGGGCAGCGAGCATTTTCGTATTCGGTGGTTTCGAGGCGGCGTCCAATGACGGTGTTCATTTTTTGTGCCTCTACGATCCGGACAAAGACAGCAGCTTGGAGCGGCTGATCGGCCAATTGGGGGTTAGCGATCACCAAGCGCTCTCGCCCAATGGGGATAAAAATTGCCTTGAGTTGCTCGCGTGTGTCCGGGCGCAGGGTGGCGTCGCAATCGCAGCCCATATTGCAGCAGACAACGGTTTGCTGGCAACGCTTGAGGGCCAGCCGCGCATGAATGCCTGGAGGTCTTCTGATTTGTATGCCTGCGCTTTGCCTGGGCCAGTTGACCATGCTCCGCCCAACCTGCGGCCTATCCTGGAAAATAAAGACGTGGCGCATCGGCGCGAACGGCCGGTTGCAGTCATCAACGCGTCGGACGTGAATAGTCCAGAGGATCTGGCTGACCTGCGGTCAAGCTGCTTCATAAAGATGTCCGCCTTGTCAGTCGAAGGCTTGCGGCAAGCGTTTCTCGATCCTGGTTCGCGGATTCGCTTGCACAGCGATGCCGCGCCGGAGCCTCATGCGGAATTCATTGCAATGGCCTGGGAAGGCGGGTTTCTTGACGGTACGCGACTGCACTTCAATGGAAACCTGAATGTACTGGTGGGAGGCAGAGGCACGGGTAAATCCACGGTTATCGAGAGCCTTCGCTATGTATTGGCTATTGAACCGCTTGGAGACGAGGCGAACAAGGCGCATCAAGGTGTTCTGAAGCACGTTTTGAAAAGCGGTACAAAGGTTTCGTTGTTGGTGCGATCACATCACCCCGCGAAGCACGATTACACAATCGAGCGAACGATTCCGAATCCGCCTGTCGTCAAGGATGAGCAGGGAGTTGTTTTGAATCTGGCGCCCCGCGATGTGGTTCAAGACGTTGAGGTATTCGGGCAGCACGAGATTTCAGAGTTAACCAAGAGCCGCGAAAAGCTGACCCTTCTATTGGAACGATTCGTCGAGCGGGAACCTAGCGCAGGTGCGCAGAAAGCGAAATTGCGCCTTGAACTGGAGCGGTCGCGTGGCCGGATTTCAGACGTACAGCGGGAAATGAAGCTGATAGAGGAACGGCTTGCCCTGCTCCCCAGTCTTGAAGAGACGCAGAAGCGCTTTCAGGACGCCGGTCTTGAGGAGCGCTTGAAGGAGAAAAGTCTTCTGGTGCGCGAAGAGCGAATTTTGGCGACCATCAAGGAGAGGCTGGTACCGGTTATCGCCTTGCGTCACGAACTGAGCGGGCTGCTGCCGATTGATACGGCATTTCTATCCGCGAAGGCACTGGAAGCCTTGCCGAATAGCGGCATACTTTCCGAAGGCGCAACCATTCTTGATAGCGCCACTACCCAACTCAAGGCGATTGCGGCACAGATCGATAAAACCCTCGCGAGTGCCGATGCTGAAACGGCAACCTTGCGCGCCCGTTGGGACGAACGCAAACAAGCAGTGGAAACCACCTATCAAGCGCTCCTGCGCGAGCTTCAGAAATCTAAGATCGACGGTGAGGAATTTATCCGCCTGCGCCGGCAAATCGAGGAATTGAGGCCGCTGCGGGAGAAAAAGGAAGCTCTCGTTCGCGACCTGACTACCAACCAAGCGCATCGGCGCAACCTGCTTGATGAGTGGTTCAATCTTCAATCCGCCGAATATCGTGCGCTGGAGAAAGCGGCCAAGCGAGTGTCGAGGAAGCTCGAAGGCCGGGTCCGGGCCATGGTCACAATGGGAGGTAATCGTGAGCCGCTTGAACGACTCTTGCGCGACGATGTCGGCGGCGCTCTAGCCGCGTTGCTGGATCGCCTAAAGAGTCGCGACAGCCTTTCTTTGCTCGACTTGGCGCAACGCTGTCGAGAGGGAAAGGATTCACTCGTAAGCATTTACGGCTTGCCGCCAGCAGGTTCCGAACGCCTTGCCCAAGCCTCTCCCGACGTCTTCATGAAGCTTGAGGAGTTGGAGTTACCGGCAACCACAAAGATCGAGTTGAATACGTCATCCGAAGGCGAGCCAGCAACATGGCAGACGATAGAAGCACTTTCGACCGGCCAGAAGGCGACAGCGGTTCTTTTGCTGCTGCTGCTTGAGTCAGAGGCTCCTCTGGTCGTGGATCAACCTGAGGATGACCTCGACAACCGCTTTATCACGGAAGGTGTTGTTCCGACAATGAAGGAGGAGAAACGCAAGCGGCAATTTGTTTTCTCGACTCACAATGCCAATATCCCGGTACTTGGCGACGCTGAACTGATTATCGGTCTCTCAACAGGTATTCAACATGAAGCCGTTCAGGGACGGATCGACAAGCGCCACATGGGATCAATTGACATGCAGCCTGTTCGCGAGATGGTCGAGGAAATTCTCGAAGGTGGCAAACCCGCTTTCGAGATGAGACGCCAGAAATATGGGTTCTAGACATGACGATCACCCGCACCGAACTTCTTGAGATTATTCACAACGGCGAGAATTCGGGAGTTGAATTCAAGCGCGACGATATTCAGAACAACGATCTTGCAAAAGAACTCGTTGCCTTTTCCAATTTGGAAGGTGGAATTTTGTTGTTGGGCGTTGAAGACGATGGCGCCGTCAGTGGGATAACGCGCGACAAACTTGAGGAATGGGTTATGACCGCGTGTCGCGACAAGATACGGCCGGGGCTCATTCCGTTCTATGAACTGGTAAAAGATGTTGAGGCGGGTAAGGATGTTGCTGTTGTCCGCGTTTCGCGCGGACTTGATGTTCATACTCTTTGGCACAACAACAAAAACACCTACTTCATCCGTGTCGGCACTCAAAGCCGTGAACCTACGCCTGAGGAGCTTGGGCGTCTCTTTCAGCAGCGTGGCAATTTTCGCGCTGAGTTGCGCCCTGTTTCGGGCGCAACTATTGCCGACTTGGATATGCGGCGCTTGAGGAATTATTTTGTGCGTGTCAGAGAGCAGGAAGTGCCGGTTGACACAGATGAAGACGCATGGAAGACGCTTTTGTTTAACACGGAGATCATGGTTGAAGACGGTATCACTGTGTCCGGCATTCTTCTGTTCGGCCGCACTCCCAATCGCTTTCTACCGCAAGCTGGGATCGATGCCGCTGCTTTTCCTGGTGTGGACAAAGAGTACGCGGCACGCGAGCGGGCTTCATTGCGTGGGCCAATGACGCCACTTTTAAACGATGGCGGCGAGATCGTGGAAGCCGGTTTGGTCGAGCAGGCCCTCGCATTCGTCCAGCGAAACACGACCGTCGCCGGTCAGCTTGAGCCGGGAGGTGCCCGTCGAGAGGAAATTACGGCTTATCCACGGGAGGCTGTCCGTGAGGCAATCGTGAATGCGCTCGTTCATCGAGATTACCTGCTGTCCGGCACTGATATTGAAATTACGATCTATGAAGATCGCATGGAAATCGTTTCGCCGGGCCGCTTGCCAAACGGCATCACACCCACGCGAATGTTGACTGGCTGTCGTGCGGCACGGAATCAACTCATCAAAGACGTTATGCGCGACTATCGATACCTTGAACATTCCGGAATGGGTGTGCCGCGCAAGATAGTGAGATGCATGAAAGAGCACAATGGCACTGAGCCGGTGCTAGTCGAGGATGGTGAACGTTTTACGATTCGTCTCCTTCGGTAGGCAAGCCTGCCGCCAGGTGGGATCCACCCCGTCCAAGCAAGCCAAACCATGAAACCCACCCTCGATACCCCGCTTTCGGACCAGGAAATCGAAGACCTGGACGCGTTTCTGCTCGATACCGGGCTGGATGCGCCGATGGACATTTCCATGCTCGACGGCTTCCTGTGCGCCGTGCTGTCCGGGCCGCGCCTGGTGCTACCGTCGGAATGGATGCCCTGGGTGTGGGATCACGAAGAAGCGGTGCAGGCGCCGGGTTTCAGGAACGACAAGGATGCCAAGCGCGTGGCCAATCTGGTGCTGCGCTTCGCCAACGAAATCGCCGCCGGCCTCACGCATGCACCGCTGGAATTCCAGCCCCTGTTTCCCGAGAGCAGTCCGGAGAGCGGCAGTGTGCCGGTGATCGACGACTGGTGTTTCGGCTTTCTCAAGGGTGCGGCGTTCGACACCAATGGTTGGCAGCCCTTGATGGACGCGCATCCCGAATGGTTTTCCACCATCCGGTTGTATGGCACCGAGGAGGGATGGAAGCGGCTCGAAGAGGAGATCGAGATACTGCCGGACGCCGATGCGCGCCACATGGCATGTGTCGAATCGGTCGCGCCCGCCTTGCGCAGCATCCATGCCCACTGGCTAGCCTTGCGCGACCACTCCCAGCCGCTACTGGCGATCGCGGCGCCGCCCTTGCGCGGTGTTTCCAGGCCGGGGCGCAATGAGCCTTGTCCCTGCGGCAGCGGGCGCAAGTACAAGCATTGCCATGGCGCGGAAAATTGATCGGCGACCCGGTTCAGGCTCGCCCACAGCAGGCTGCTAGCGATTGATGTAAACGAAATCGCGCACCACCGGACAGATCTCGTTGGCCCAGCGCCGTCCGCTGAATACGCCGTAGTGGCCGACGCCCGGTTGCACATGGTGGCGCTTGCGGCTGGCGCGAATGCCGCTGCACAAGTCCTGCGCGGCACGCGTTCGGCCAAGGGCGCAGATGTCGTCCCGCTCGCCTTCGACCGTCAATAGCGCGGTGCGGTGAATCGCGCCAGGGTCGATCTTGCGCCTCTGGTATTGCAGTTCGCCGCGTGCCAGGTGCCACTCCTGGAAGACCTTTTGCACGGTCTCCGGGTAGAACTCGGCGGGCAGGTCGGCCACCGCCAGGTATTCGGCGTAGAACTCGCCGATCGTCTCGGCCTTGGCGTGTTCGCCTTCGACGCGGTGCCAGAACATGTCGTTGAAGGCCTTGGCTTGAATCATGATTCCGGTGCAACGCCCCGATGCCGCGTCAGGGTGCCTGAAAATCGTAGACGGGCACCGCGGGCATGCATGGGATCCGCGATTCCCGCGTCGGGCCAGGTTGCGGGGAATTCTCCTGGTGCGTGCCTGCACACATGCAAGGCGGGTCCCGGACCATAGCGGGGCATCTTGAGCGCGCGTGCACGACCGGGCCGCTCGCACTGGCGATTGCCACCACTGTCGCGGGTCGCCCCTTTCTTGTGCCGCGCGGATCACCGCCGCCCCGCATTGATGCCACCCGAACCACGGGGCCATGGCGCGCTGATGCGCGCATCGCGCGGGTTTGCGCCTGCAGCCAGCGCAGCAC
>JAYTDE010000648.1:0-4023 GCA_043736195.1 Burkholderiales bacterium
GTGCCGGTATTGATGGTGGTGTAGGTGTACAGAACCTCGGGCAGTTCGCGCAGGGCGGCGTCGACCTGGCGCGCCTTGGCCTCGGTGAGTTCGAGGGATGAACCGACCGCGGTCTGGAAGTTGACCGAGGTTTCGGAAAAATCCGCCTGCGGCACGAATTCCGTTCCCAGCAAGGGCACCAGGGCGAAGCTGCTCAAAAAGAGCGCGGCGGCGGCGCCCAGGGTTGCCAGCCGATGCTTCAGCGACCAGGCCAGCATGCGTTGGTAGAGTCTTGATATCTCCTGGATCAGGCGGTCGAACGCGGCAAGCAGCTTGCCGATCGGGCCCTTCGGCGGGCCGTGCTTGGGCGGATCGGGCCAGATCGAAGAGAGCATCGGATCGAGCGTGAACGATACGAACATCGACACCAGCACTGCGGCCACCACGGTAATGCCCAGCGAGTAGAAAAACCGCCCGATGATGCCGCCCATGAAACCCACCGGCAGGAACACCGCGACAATCGACATGGTGGTGGCGAACACCGCCAGGCCGATTTCGCGCGTGCCCTCCATGGCGGCGGTGCGGTGGTCCTTGCCCATGGCGCTGTGGCGCACGATGTTCTCGCGCACCACGATGGCGTCATCGATCAGGAGACCGACCGAGAGCGACAGCGCCATCAGGCTGATCATGTTGATGGTGACATTCGCCAGATCCATGAAAAAGAAAGTGGCGACAATCGCGATCGGCAGGGTGAGCCCGGTGATCACCGTGGAGCGCCAGGAATTGAGGAACAGGAACACGATCAGGATCGTCAGCACCGCGCCTTCGAGCATGGTGCGGCGCACGTTGTCGACTCCGGTCCTGATCGGAATCGAGGCGTCCTTGATCACGCTGATCCTTACATCCGGCGGCAACTCGCGCTGCATCGCGCTGATCGCCTGCTTGACCGCATCGCCGACCTCGATGGTGTTCTGGCCCTGGGCCTTCAAGATGTCGAGCGCGATCACACGCCGGCCGTCATACAGGGCCACGCTTTCCTGTTCTTCCTGGCCGTCGACCACGCGAGCGACCTCGCGCAGAACCACCGGCTGGCCGCCGGCCGACCCGCGGCGGGCAACGATGATGCGATTGAAATCGTCGACCGACTTGAGCCGGCCCTTGATGGCAACCACCTGCTCGCGTTCCTGCGAGCGGATGGCGCCGGCCGGCAGCTCCTGGTTCTCGTTGCGGATGGCGTTCATCACCTGGTCCACGCCGATCCCCAGCGACTCCAGTTCGGTGGGCTTTAGGAACACCTGCACTTCGCGCTTGACGCTGCCCACCAGGGTCACCGAGCCCACGCCGCGCACGTTTTCGATGCGCTTCTTGATCAGCTGGTCGGCGATCGTGGTGAGGTCGCGCGCCTGGCGCGAGTCGGACGAGACGCTTAAGGAAACGATCGGCCGGTCGGCGGGGTCGAAGCGCGAAATGCGCGGTTCCTTGACTTCCTTGCGAAAGCCGACCTTGACCAGCGCGATCTTTTCGCGCACGTCCTGCGCCGCCTTGGCCGGGTCGATCGACAAGTCGAATTCGACGATCACCACCGACTGACCTTCGTACGAGCGCGACGACAGGTTGTTGATTCCCGAGACGGTATTGACCGCTTCCTCGATCGGGCGGGTGATGTCACTCTCGACCGACTCGGGCGCGGCGCCCGGGTATTCGGTGGTGACCACCACCACCGGAAAACTGATCTCGGGAAACTGGTCGACGCGCAGGCGCTGGTAGGAAAAAATGCCCAGCACCATGAGCGCGGCCATCATCATGGTCGCCAGTACCGGGTTGTTGATGCTGATGCGGGTGAAGAACATGGCGCGCGGCCTATTGCTTCGCGCGGGCGGGTTCGGTGCGGGCGGGTTCGGTCCGGGCCGGATCGGTGCCGCCGCGTGCGTTGGTGACACGCACTTCGATGCCCGGATTGAGTGTGCCCAGATTGGTTTTGATCACCCGCACACCCGCTTCCAGTCCCTGCATGACTTCGGCCCAGGCTTCGTCTTCATTGCGCGCACCGACCTTGATCGGCAAGCGTGCCAGGCGACCGTCCTTGAGCGCATAAACCACGGTGTCGCCACGCTCTTCGCGCAGCGCGGCGATCGGCACCGCCACCACCGAATCGCTGCGCGAGAGCGTCAGATTGCCCTTGGCGAACATGCCGCCCTTGAGCGTGCCGTCGGAGTTCGGCATGTCGATGTACACCAGGATCGAGCGCGAACCGGCAGCCGACTGTGGCGCGATACGCGCCACCTTGCCCTTGAAGCTGCGCTCGCTGAAGCCTTCGACGCGAAACGCCACTTCCTGCCCCACGGCAACACTCGGAATTTCGCTGGCGGGCACCGCTGCTTCGAGTTCCAGGCGCGACAGGTCAACCAGGTTGAGCAATTTCATGTCGATCGCCGCGCGATCGCCTAGCTGGGCCGCGCGCTCGGCGACCATGCCGGCCCAAGGTGCTCGAAGAATGGTGTCGTCGAGCGATTTTTTGGCCAGCGCGACATTCGCTTCGGCGGCCTTGACCTGCTCTAACGCCACCGAGGAATTGGCCAGGGTGTTGTCGTAGGCCTGTTGCGAGATGAAGTTCTTGCGCAGCAACTCTTCGTTGTTCTTGCGCGTGCGTTCGTTGTTTTCCCAGGTAGCCTTGCTGCCCGCCAGAGTCGCCATGCGCTCGTCGAGCCGCGCCTGATACTCGGCCGGATTGATGCGTGCCAACACTTGGCCGCTCTTTACAGTCTCGCCTTCCTTGACCTGCATCTCCAGCACCTCGCCGGCGACCTTGGCACGCACGAAGGCCTGGCGGATCGGCCGCAGCTGACCGGTCAACGGCAACTCGCGCCGCACTTCGCGCGTCTCGGAGGTGCCCAGATCGGTTGGCGCGACTTCCATCACAGTGGGGGCCGCCGGCGCGACCGGGCCGCTGGCCTTGGCAGCCGGCGTCGACTTGGCCGCACTGCGAGCAGGGTCTTGGTCCGGCTTTGGCTGCAGGCGCTTGCCCACTACCACACCGCCCGCGCCGACGGCTGCCAACAACACAAGGGATAGAACGACGGTGCGTGCTTTCATGCTGCTTTCCGGGTTGGCTTGGCGGCGCTCTCTGGTGCCGTTTCGGCCGCCAGTCCGCGCGTCAGGATATCAATGTGTGTTTCGAGAAGCGCTGGCGCATCCAGCAGGGTCGGCAGGATGTCGCATACCGCATGTGCGAAACCATGACGCCAGGCGCTGATCAGCAGGAACGGTGCCGCCAGCAGGTGCGCGACTTGCGCCGGGTCGACTGGTCTGAACTCGCCGCGCAGAATACCGCGCTCAATGATGCGCGACATCGTAGCCTGCCCTGGCAAGACCACTTCTTCAATGTAGAAGCGTCCTATATCGGGAAAATTGGCGGCCTCCGCAAGCATCAGTTTTGGAATGCCCGAGAGGGCGGTCGCGCCGATACGTTCCCACCAGCCGCGCACAAAAATGCGCAACAACTCGGATGATGAGCCGCCAAAGCTGTCGATCATGTCGCGGGCTTCGGTCAAAGGGGAAACCAGGCCTACTCGCACGACGGCCTTGAACAGGTCTTCCTTGTTGGCGTAATAGAGGTAGAGCGTGCCTTTCGAGACCCCGGCGCGTGCCGCGACCGCATCCAGCCGGGTCCCGGCAAAGCCGCGTTCGGTGAATATTTCGAGCGCGGCAGAAAGCAACTCCGCCGGTCGCGCATCCTTGCGGCGTTGCCAGCGAGGCTCGCTCGAAGCAGTCTGAATAGACATATGAGAGGAAATGTGATTTTAATAACTGACTGGTCAGTAATATAGGGGGCAAAGCGCTGAGCGTCAAATACCCATGCTGCCGGTGTCATTGCAAAGCGCGCGGGCATGGATTAGTGTCGCAACTTCGCTGGGGGTCCTGGCCGTGTTTGCGGCCGGGTGAGAGAAACCCTTGGAACCTGATGCGGATAATGCCGCCGCAGGGAAGCGCTGAAGTTTCCGGCATACGCCTTCTTCCGTCTTTCCTGCGCCCGATTTTTTTGCA
>JAYTDE010000649.1:0-8216 GCA_043736195.1 Burkholderiales bacterium
GGTGAGCAGCTTGAACAGCCAATAAACACTCCACAGCGCGAGATAGCCCGCCATCGCGCCGATCACGGCGGAGCGGGTATCTGTGAGTGCGCCGAACAAATTGAACATCAGCCCGGCCCACACCAAAGGCAATGTGATCGAATCGGGTAACAGTTGGGTATCAAAGTCGATCAAGGCCAGTGCAATCAGCGACCAGCATAGAACGATCGCCGCCGCACATGCGAGGGAAAAACCGAAGCGCCACGCGACCAGGGCCGATATCAACGCAGTTACGATTTCGATCAGCGGATAGCGGCCGGATATGCGTGTACCGCAACCGGCACAGCGCGCGCGCAGGGCAAGGTAGCTGATAACCGGGATATTCTCGAGCGCTCCGATGCGGTGCCCGCAGGATGGGCATGCGGAGCGCGGCACGAAAAGATCGAAACGCTGCGTGCGTGCCTTGAGGAACGTATTTAATGCCTCGGGAACCGGCCAGGCGCGATCAGTGAGCTGCTCCTCTACTTCCTTAAGCCAACCGTGCTCCATCATGCGTGGCAGGCGATAGATCACTACATTGAGGAAACTGCCGACCGCAAGGCCGAGCACGAATACCGCGCCTGAAAAAAACAGCGGTTGTTCCCGCAACAATTCAAGCATGAAAAAGAAGCGGCGCTGTCAAGCGCCGCTTGTGATCCACCATGATGTTGATCAGACCACCGCGCCAAGCTTGAAGATCGGCAGATACATCGCAATCACCATCCCGCCGATCAACGTGCCCAGCACAACCATGATCATCGGCTCCATCAGGCTCGACAAGGCCTCAACGGCGTCATCGACCTCGGCTTCGAAAAAATCGGCCACCTTGGACAACATCGAGTCCAGCGCACCGGATTCCTCGCCAATCGACACCATCTGGATCACCATGCTGGGAAATACCTGGGCGTTTTGCATGGCCACCGTCAAACTCGTACCAGTCGCCACCTCGCCCTGAATCGCCTTGGTCGCGATCACGTAGACCTGGTTGCCTGACGCACCGCCAACCGAGTCGAGCGCCTCGACCAATGGCACGCCGGCCGCGAACATTGTCGAAAGCGTACGTGTCCAACGCGCGATGGTTGCCTTGCGCACCAGATCGCCGAACACCGGCACCTTGAGAATCGCCTTGTCCATGAAGAGCTGCATTGCCTTCGAACGCTTCCAGGATTCGAAAAAGAAATAAAAACCGCCGCCGATCGCGGAAAATATCGCCCACCAGTAACTGACAAAGAAGTCTGATACCGCCATGACCACCAGCGTCGGCCCCGGCAATTCCGCGCCGAAGCTGCTGAATACCTGTTTGAACGCCGGAATCACGAAAATCATGATCACCGCGGTGATGACAAAGGCCACGACAATGATCGATATCGGATAGAAGAGCGCTGATTTGATCTTGCTCTTGATGGCGAGAATCTTTTCCTTATAGGAGGCGAGCCTGTCAAGCAGGGTTTCCAGAATACCCGCCTGCTCGCCAGCAGCCACCAGGTTGCAGAACAGCGGGTCGAAATACAAGGGATACTTGCGAAATGCCTGGTTCAGGCTGGAACCGGTTTCGACTTCGGTCTTGAGCTCAAACAGCAGGCGCGCAACCGCAGGATTCGCGTGCCCCTTGCCGACAATATCAAATGATTGCAGTAGCGGCACGCCGGCTTTCATCATCGTTGCAAGCTGGCGAGTAAAAAGCGTGATGTCCTTGTCGGACACCTTCCCGCCTTTTCTGAAGCCCTGTTTCTTGACCTTTGTGACCAGAATGCCCTGGCGCCGCAACGTGGCGTTGACAACCGCGTCGCCGCTGGCGCGCAACTCGCCCCGCACGGTCTTGCCGGCTTTGTCCTTGCCTTCCCAGACAAAGGTGAACTCTTTGGTTCCTTTCGCAACCGCTGTTGCCATATCGCCCTCCAGAATCCTGTCCACCCGACACGCGCCGGACTCAATTGCACCTATTGGTTAGTGCAGCCCAACACTTCTTCAACCGTCGTGAGCCCCTGCTTCACCTTGACCAACCCGGATTGCCGTAGTGTGCGCACACCTTCGCGTCCAGCTTGATCCGCAATGTCCAGCGCAGTTCCGTGCTTCAATATGATACGCTGAATTTCTTCGGAAATCGGCATCACCTGATAGATTCCGACCCGCCCTTTGTAGCCCGATCCCTTGCAACGATCGCATCCCACCGGCCGGTAAGGCTGCCAGGATCCGTCAAGGTCCTCTTCGGTGAATCCGGCTTCGAGCAGGGCTTCGTTGGGTACGGTGGTAGCTTCCTTGCAGGTGCACAGCCGGCGTGCCAGGCGCTGCGCGGTGATAAGAATCACGCTAGAGGCGATGTTGAAGGCCGCGACTCCCATGTTCATCAAGCGCGTGAGGGTGGTCGGCGCGTCGTTTGTATGCAGGGTGGAAAACACCATGTGCCCCGTCTGCGCCGCCTTGATGGAGATATCTGCGGTCTCGAGATCGCGAATCTCGCCGACCATGATGATATCCGGGTCCTGGCGCAGGAAAGACTTGAGCGCCACGGCGAAACTCAAGCCGGCACGATCATTTACGTTGACCTGATTAATCCCGGGCAAGTTGATCTCCGCGGGATCCTCGGCGGTCGAAATGTTGATCCCCGGCTGATTGAGGATGTTCAGGCACGTGTAAAGCGAGACCGTCTTGCCCGAACCGGTCGGGCCCGTCACCAGCACCATCCCGTACGGGCGATGGACCGCTTTCAGCAGTCGCTCCTTCTCTTCGGGCTCGTAGCCTAGCGCCTCAATGCCGAGCGTCGCTGACGAAGGATCGAGAATCCGCATCACGATCTTCTCGCCGAACAGCGTCGGCAAGGTGCTGACTCGAAAATCGATGGCCCGGTTCTTTGATAGCACCAGCTTCATGCGGCCATCTTGCGGTACCCGCTTCTCCGAGATATCGAGCTTGGATATCACCTTGATGCGGGAGGCCAGTTTTTCCTTGATGGCAATCGGCGGGCTCGCAACTTCGCGCAGAATGCCGTCGGTGCGAAAGCGGATGCGATAGGTTTTTTCATACGGCTCGAAATGCAAATCGGAAGCTCCGTCGCGAATCCCGTCCATCAGCATTTTTTGCAGGAATCGCACCACTGGAGCGTCATCGACGTCCGGCATCGATGCTTCCTCGGCCTTGGCCAGGGACTCGTCGTCAGTGAACTCAAGATTTAAATCATCGTCAGGCACATCGAGAATCGATGCGCCGGCAGCCTCAGCCATGGTGCCCAGGATTGCGCCGAGTTTGTCATCCTCGACCACCACCGGGTCGATCGCCAGGGAGGTTTGAAACTTGATCTGGTCTAACGCCGCCTTGTTGGTCGGATCCGAAATCGCCACTGACAGGCGGTTGCCGCGCTTCGCCAGCGCAACCACCCGATGTTGCTGTACCAGCTTGCGATCGATCGCTTCGGTCAACACCTGCTGCGGATCGTAGGTCGCCAGATCGAGCAGCGGATAACCAAAAACTTCCGAGCCGAACTGCGCGACATCCCGCGCACTCATGCGCTTGGAGGCTATGACCTGCTCCACGAAAGTCACACCGGCCGCTTTGGCGTCGCTTACCAGGTTTTCGGCATCGGCGATCGTCAGGCGATCCCCCTGCACAAGCGCACGCGCAATACCGGACAGTGTGTTGGGAAGCAGTGCAGCAGCCATCAGAAATTAATCAAGATAACGCGATTCGCGATGCCGGCGGGATGCCGGCACCACACCCCCGGATTGTAGCCAATCGCCAGATCACTGCGTCGGCGCAGCGACAATTGCTGATCACCAATCTCGATGACAATAGCATACAACTTCAGTGGCATCCGATTTTGCTGAACCTCGGGTTGCAGCGCCTTCACTGCCCGCTTCGCCGCAATGCGGGCGCAAGACCGCCCACATTGCGATCGTGGCTATCGCACATCGCATGATAAAAGCACCAACCTCAAACAGATTCGAACGCAGATTACCGCGCGCAGTCTGCGCCGCGCGTACGCTTGACGGAGGCCACATGGCAAGTTTGCAAAGCTGTACAGCAGAAAACGCATTGGCGCGGCGGCAAGCGGGACGCAATCGACTTGAATGAAACAACGTCGCCGCATCGCAACGGACGGTCAGGCAAATCCGCTGCGCGACGAGGGGAGCAACCCGGAAGGTATATCAGCGGCCGAACCGCCAAGACCGCTCCGACAATACGCGTGGAAGTGTGAAGGGAAACCTGGTCGGGGTGAGAGGATTCGAACCTCCGGCCTCTACGTCCCGAACGTAGCGCTCTACCAGGCTAAGCTACACCCCGAGAATCTCGCGCCGATCCCGCTGGGAAATCAGGGGCGCACGAATCAGCCCGTACGCTCTACCGCGAATGACGACAATTCTAGCAAAGTTTGCCGGCTTGGACCTGCGGGCAGGCAATCCAGCAGCAGCGCAGCGCGGCCCGCTTCAGCACGCGCCGCGGCGCTGGCATACTCAAGCGCGCCGGTTTCGTGCATCGCCGCAAGCACCGCTGAAAAGTCAGCGACGCCGGGGTCCGTTATGGCTGTGCGCACCAGCGCTTGCTGCGCCGGCGAACCGGTACAGAGCACACGCAGCAGCGGCAAGGTAGGCTTGCCTTCCTGCAGATCGTCACCCAGATTCTTGCCGGTCTGCAAAATGTCGCCGGAATAATCGAGCACATCATCGATCAGCTGAAAAGCCGTACCCAACCGCATTCCATACTCCGCCATGCGCTCGCAGACCGACGTGTCGGCGCCGGCCAGCATGGCGCCTATCATGCCAGCAGCTTCAAACAATTTCGCTGTCTTGAATCGAACCACCCGCAGGTAGCTCTCTTCCGATACATCAGCATCGCCGATATTGATCAACTGCAGCACTTCACCCTCGGCGATGGTGTTGGTTGCGTCGGCCAGCACCCGCATGGCCTCCATGCTTCCGACGGCGACCATCATCTGAAAAGCGCGCGAATACAGGAAATCGCCGACCAGCACGCTGGCGGCATTGCCGAAAACCGCGTTCGCAGTCTTGCGGCCGCGCCGCAGTTCGGATTCGTCAACCACATCGTCATGCAGCAGCGTCGCGGTGTGAATCATTTCAATCACCGCGGCAAGCGAATGCGCGTGGGCGTCGATGGGCCCAAATGCCCCCCTCACCAAAAGCAGCAATACCGGGCGCAAGCGCTTGCCACCGCTGCCGATGATGTATTCCGCAACCTGGCTTACCAGCGGCACCTCGGACGCCAGTTGGGTTCGAATACACGCATCAACCGCCGCCAGGTCGGCAGCGATTGCGATTCTGGGATCGAATTGGGTCAAGCTAGCACCTGCAAACATCCTGTCAACAAAGCCTCACCACGCCGGGCTCATCCCGGAAGGGCCACACGCGCCAGATTAACAGAGGCGCGCCTGCCAAAAAAATGAAGATTCGCGCGCCGCCGAGTCATCCAAACCCTTGACCCACAAGGCGAATTTTGCTATATTCCAAGGTTCCTCGCAGCGATGCGAGCAAACAGTCGAGGTTACCATGTATGCGGTCATAAAAACCGGTGGCAAGCAGTATCGCGTTTCCGCCGGCGAAAAATTAAAGGTAGAACAGATACCTGCAGACATCGGTCAGGAAATTGTTCTGGATCAGGTATTGATGATAGGTAGTGGCGAGTCGGTGAAAGTCGGCGCGCCGCTGGTGACAGGAGCCAACGTGACGGCCAAGGTTGTCGCGCACGGCCGCGGTGAGAAGATCCGCATTTTCAAAATGCGCCGGCGCAAGCATTATCAAAAGCACCAGGGGCATCGCCAAAACTTCACCGAGATCGAGATCTCGGCGATCAACGCTTAAGGGAAGGCAGCCATGGCACACAAGAAAGGCGGCGGCTCGACTCGTAACGGTCGCGATTCCGAATCGAAACGTCTGGGCGTCAAGGTATACGGCGGTCAGTCCGTGATTCCCGGCAATATCATTGTCCGCCAGCGCGGCACCGAGTTTCATGCGGGCGACAATGTTGGCATGGGCAAGGATCACACCTTGTTTGCCAAGTCCGTAGGCAAGGTCAAGTTCGCGATCAAGGGCGAACTGCAGCGGCGCACGGTGAGCATCGTCACGGCTTGAAGTTAGCCGGCGCGCGACGACAGGCCCAATCGTTGAGAGCGATTGGGCCTTTTTGTTTCAAGAGCGCCGCTGCCGTACCCACAATCCGTACCTACCGAACGACTGCGAAGCGCAATGAAATTCATCGACGAAGCCACTATCCAGATCAAGGCCGGAGACGGCGGTCGAGGCATGGCGTCTTTCCGGCGCGAAAAGTTCGTTCCTGAAGGCGGTCCGGATGGCGGCGACGGCGGCCGCGGCGGCAGCGTCATCGCGATTGCCGATCGCAACATCAACACCTTGATCGATTTTCGCTTTGCCCGCGTTCATCGCGCGAAAAATGGCGAACCCGGGCGCGGCGCCGACCAGTATGGCCGCGGTGCCGAGGACGTGATCCTGAGAATGCCGATCGGTACCCTCATCACCGACTCGGCCACCGGTGAAGCGCTGATTGACATGGCTTCCGACGGGCAACAAGCCGTACTCGCCAAGGGCGGCCAGGGCGGCCTGGGCAACATTCACTTCAAATCCAGCACCAACCGGGCGCCGCGCCAGTACACATTGGGGGAGGACGGCGAAGAGCGCGAGCTCAAACTCGAACTCAAAGTGCTGGCCGATGTCGGCCTGCTGGGCATGCCGAACGCCGGCAAGAGCACTTTCATCCGCGCCGTGTCGAACGCGCGCCCGAAAGTCGCCGACTACCCGTTCACCACGTTGCATCCAAATCTTGGCGTGGTGCGCGCCACTGACAAGGTCGATTTCGTTATCGCCGACGTGCCCGGCCTGATCGAAGGGGCCGCGGATGGCGCCGGCCTGGGCATCCAGTTCCTCAAGCATTTGCAGCGCACACGCCTGCTGCTGCATCTGGTCGACATCGCACCCTTTGATGAAGCGGTCGACCCGGTCCGGGAGGCGCGCGCGATTGTCGGTGAACTGAAAAAATACGACCGCGCGCTGCACGCGAAACCGCGCTGGCTGGTTCTCAACAAGCTTGATCTGATTCCCGACCCCGCCCTGCGCAAGCGTCGCGTCGACGAGCTGGTGCGACGCCTGCGCTGGAAAGGCCCGGTGTTTTGCGTCGCGGCTATCAACGGTGAAGGCTGCCGCGACCTGTGTCGACGTATCGGCGACTACCTCGAAGCGCGGCGCAAGGAGCCTTAAGCGTGTCGTCGATCGTGCAAGCCGCACAACGCCTGGTCATCAAGGTAGGGTCCTCGTTGGTGACCAACGATGGTCGCGGCCTGGACCGCGACGCGATCGCCCATTGGGCGCGGCAGATCGCTGGCCTGCGGGCCGGCGGCAAGCAGGTCGTGTTGGTATCGAGCGGCGCGATCGCCGAAGGCATGCAGCGCCTGGGCTGGTCGAATAGACCCAAGGCGATCCACGAGCTGCAGGCCGCCGCAGCCGTCGGCCAGATGGGCTTGATCCAGGTCTACGAAACCTGCTTCCGCGAGCACCATCTAATGACAGCGCAGGTACTGCTCACGCATGATGATCTTGCCGATCGCAAACGCTATTTGAACGCGCGCTCGACCCTGATGACCCTGCTCGGCCTGGGTGTGATCCCGATCATCAACGAAAACGACACGGTCGTGACCGACGAGATCAAGTTCGGCGACAACGACACGCTAGGCGCGCTGGTCGCGAACCTGATCGAAGCCGACACGCTGGTGATTCTCACCGACCAGGAGGGCCTCTACACCGCCGACCCGCGGCACGACACCGCTGCCAAGCTGGTGTCCCAAGCCATCGCAGGTGACGCCGCACTCGAGGCCATGGCGGGCGGCGCCGGCTCAAGCCTGGGCAAGGGTGGCATGATCACCAAGATTCTGGCCGCGCGACGGGCTGCGAAAAGTGGCGCCCATACTGTGATCGCATCCGGTCGCTTGCCGGATGTACTGGCGCGCCTGGCAAGTGGCGAAACCATCGGCACGCAATTGCATGCCGGCATGCAGCGCGTCACCGCCCGCAAGGCATGGATGTCGGATCATTTGCAGGTGCGCGGATCGGTCACACTTGACGCCGGCGCGACCCGCGCATTGCAAGGCGGTGGCAAGAGCCTGCTGCCAATTGGCGTAGTCGCCGTGTCCGGTGAATTCGAGCGCGGCGAAGTTGTTGCCATCCGCGCGCATGAAGGCG
>JAYTDE010000650.1:0-5433 GCA_043736195.1 Burkholderiales bacterium
CATCGTTTCATGGATGGCGGCAAAGCCATCATTGCGAAAAGGGCTGGTCATTCTCTGAAACTCCCTCAAGCAGCCTGCCGCGCGCCGCACTCCGCGACACAACCGCGTCGGTGACCTGCACAGTCGTAGCCGCCCCACCCAGATCGCGCGTATGCAAGGCCGGCTCCGCAGTCACACTCTCGATCACCGCCATCAGCGCATCCGCCGCCACTTGCTCCCCCAAGTGCTCCAGCATCATCACGCAGGACCAGAAGGTGCCGATCGGGTTCGCCAATCCTTTGCCCATGATGTCGAAGGCCGAGCCGTGGATCGGCTCGAACATCGACGGGTAGCGCCGCTCCGGGTCGATATTGCCGGTGGGCGCGATCCCCAGGCTGCCGGCCAGTGCGGCAGCCAGGTCCGAGAGAATGTCGGCATGCAGGTTGGTGGCGACAATGGTGTCCAGCGAGGCCGGGCGCATCACCATGCGCACGGTGGCGGCGTCGACCAGTTCCTTGTCCCAGCGCACATCCGGAAAATCTTGTGCGACTTCGCGCGCAATCTCGTCCCACATCACCATCGCGTGGCGCTGGGCGTTGGATTTGGTGATCACAGTCAGGTGCTTGCGCGGGCGTGATTGGGCCAGCTTGAAGGCGTAGCGCTGCACCCGCTCGACGCCGACGCGCGTCATGATCGAGACGTCCGTCGCCACTTCGATCGGATGACCCTGATGGGCGCGGCCACCAACGCCAGCGTATTCGCCTTCGGAATTCTCGCGCACGATCACCCAGTCCAAGTCGGCGGTCTTGCAGTTTGCCAGCGGGGTCTGGATGCCTGGCAGGATGCGTGTCGGCCGCACATTCGCATACTGGTCGAAGCCCTGGCAGATTTTCAGGCGCAGGCCCCACAGGGTGATGTGGTCGGGTATGTCGGGGTCGCCGGCGGAGCCGAACAGGATCGCGTCTTTGCCGCGCAGTGCCTCCAGGCCGTCGGCGGGCATCATTACGCCATGCTTGCGGTAGTAGTCACCGCCCCAGTCGAAGGCCTCGAACTCGAACTTGAAGCTGCCCAACGCTGTTGCGAGTGCGGCCAGCACCTGCTGGCCGGCGGGGATGACTTCGCGGCCAATGCCGTCTCCGGGAATGCAGGCGATGCGATAGGTTTTCATTGCGGCTTCTGGTTGATGTGCTGGAAGCCGGCGATTTTAGTCCGCGGCGCGTAGACTCGGTCAATGGCCAGGATGATTGCGACCTTGGGTTGCGTGCCTGGGTTTGACCACCTCGATAAAAGGAAATCGACATGCGAGACGATTCATTTTTTCCCCGGCGCCTGGCGTTAGCCGCAGCGGCCTTGAGCGTACTGGCCGGAACCTGCATGGCCGCCGGCGATGCGCGTGTGCCCGCACCGCCGTGGCCGGCGGGCGACGAGCGTGGCATGGCCAACGCGATCGGCCCTGCCACCTGGGCGCGGTGCGCCGTTTTCCTGCGCAATCCGAAGGCGCAGGCGCACGAAGTGTCGCAGGTGCGCTCGAACACGATGCCGCTCTCACCTTTCGCCGGGCCGCACGTGGCCAAGCCCAAGCCAAGCGCAGCGCTGCCCGGCACAATGCACGCCTTCAATAGCGAAACCTACAACGAAGGCGACGAGCCCGGTCAGCAGGGCACGCAGATCGATGCCATCGGCCACTTCGCCCATTTCAAGTCACCGTGGGACGGCAAGGGCGCGCCGCCTCTGGACCAGGCAAGCTACTACGGTGGCTTCACGCAAAAGGACGTGAAGCCGACGCCGGATTCGCCGCTTCTGAAGCTCGGTATCGAGAAAATTCCGCCGCTGATCACAAGCGCAGTCTTGCTTGATGCCAAGGCCCTGGTTGGCCGCGGCCTGCCGATGAAAGCAGGCGAGGTTGTCACCGCCGCCCACATCCGGGCGATGCTCAAGGCGCAGGGCCTGGCCAAACGCGGGATCTTGCCCGGTGACATCGTCTACATTCACACCGGTTGGGGTGATTACTGGAAAGACCCGGATATCGACAAGCGCTACTACAGCATGGCGCCGGGCCTGGCCTACGACGCCGCGCAGTACCTGGGCGGCAGGCGCATCGTAGCTGTCGGTATGGATACCCCCTTCATTGATGGCGTGGCCGAAGGCATGCTGCAAGGCAAGGGTGGCCCGGCGCCGGGCACGCCGGCCGGCCTGCCGTTCGCCATTCACCATCACATGCTCACGCAGATGGGCATTCACCACATCGAAAACGCCAAGCTCGACACGCTGGCTGCGAGCAAGGTCTGGACCTCATGCACCATGATTTTGCCGGTGCTGGAGAAAGGCGCTGCCGGCGCGGCGGTGCGGCCGGTGGCGATCGGCGTGCCGGGGCGGTAGGTGTGGGCCCGGTGCTTGCCGGGCCGCAGGGCCAAACGCGAGTCGGTGATCATGTGCGATGCAATCGGCCGCTGCATCCCGGGTGCTGACCACGCCGCCCGGAGCGTCCGATAGCGGAGCGCATGATCGGTTTGCCCGTGCGGCAGGCGAATCGCGTCAGTCGCCGCGCCGCTACTCGATTTTGGCGGCGATATCGATCCCCACGATGATGATGGTGGTGAGCAGCATCATCCAGGCGCCCGCCAGCCAGGCACCGGTGGCAATCGCGGCGTAGAAGGTGCGCCAGCCGTTGCGGTACAGATGCGCGGCGCGCGTCAATTCACCGCTGGCCGCCGCTTCTGCGGCGTCGCTCAATTCGTCGTTGCCGGTCGCGCGGCGCGATAGTCCCAGCGAGTAGCCGGCGCGGTGATACAGGCGCACCGCTTTCGAAAACAGCACGACGCACGCGGCCAAGAGCGCCAGCGGCAGGAATAGCTTGAGGTTGCCTCCGGCGTGCATCCAGCCGCGCAGCGCATCGGCCGCACCCAGTTGGCTGTGGCCGATCGAGATCACGCCCATCAGGGCCAGTACCGCAGTGCTGGCCATCAGCGACGCCGCCATCATCGAGTTGCGCACCGTCTGGATGGCCAGGATCTCGGATCCCGGCGCCGCCAGAATGCGCTTGACCCAGGCGCGGCGCAGTGCGATCGATTGCCCCGATTCGGCGTCCCGGCCAAGCGCCCAGGCAAAACGCGCCGCGAGAATCAACAATGCGAGGGTGACTGGCACCCAATCCGGAATGGACACGGGACTATCGAAGTCGTTGTGCCAGCCAGGCACCGGCCGCCATCGCCGGCACGAACACCCATGCCTCGGTCGAGAGGGTGCCCAGTGCGGTCAAGGCCGGGCCCGGGCAATAACCGGCCAGCGCCCAGCCGACGCCGAAGAGCGCGGAGCCTGCGACCAAGCGGACATCGATGTCACGGCGCGTCGGCCATTGAAAGCTGCGTGCGGCCAGTGGCGCCGCGCGCCTGCGCGCCCAGGCGAACAGCAGGTAAGCCACCGTAACGGCGCTGCCGAGCACCGCCAGAAGTTGCGGCCGCCAGGCGCCAGCGAGGTCGAGAAATCCCTGCACGTTGCCAGGCTCGGTCATGCCGGAAACAAGCAAACCGAAGCCAAACAACGCGCCTATGCAAAACGCCAAAGCCATCGCAGGTTTGAACATGATTCAGCTGCCCCCCAGGATATGGCGCATCACATAGGTGGCGATGAAGCCGGTGCCCAGAAAGGTCGCCACCGCGACCAGCGAACGCAGTGACAACTGCGCCACGCCGCACACACCATGGCCGGAGGTGCAGCCATTGGCCAGGCTGGTACCGGTACCCACCAGGAGACCGGCTGCGATCAGCACGGGCAACGGGCGCGCGTTGGCCAGCGGTTCCAGCGGGAACCAGCCGCCCGCGATAGCCGCGACAGCGCCGGCTGCGATCATGCCGGCCACAAACGCGGCGCGCCATTGCCAATCCGCAGGCGCCGGCCTGATGAGCCCGCCAAACACACCCGAAATCCCGGCGATCCGGCCCAGGCCCAGCATCAGGCTACCGCTGGCCAGGCCGATCATGGCACCGCCTACCAGGGCGTTGATCCAGGCGTCGGTCATTGGACTACCTTCCTGTCACTGCGTGACATCCTCCCCGAGGGAGGCGCATTGCTCAATTCGGCACGCCCTTCGGGCGGCCGGGCGGGAGCGTTCATGTATTCACCTGTTTGCTGACCACTTCAAGGCCGGCGGCTTTCCAGGCCTGCATGCCACCGGCAACATTGACCACGTTGTGAATGTCGCGCGCCGCCAACTCGCGCGCCGCCAGCATCGATCGCCTGCCGCTGCGGCAGATCAGGTAGAGCTTGTCGCAACCCGCCGCCAGTTGCTTCAAGCGGGCATAGTCGTCATGCGCGACCGGCACCGCGCCCGGCGCATGGCCTTCGGTGTAGTGCCCGGCGTCGCTCAAATCGATCAGCAAGGCGCGATCATTGCTCCGAACGGTGCGCGCGACTTCGGCTACCGGCAGCGATTCCCAGGGTGCGTCGCCCTCCGACACCGGGCCGGCCATCCGGTTCAATGGCACGGCCTCATCGATGCGCTTCGGGCGCGGCAAGTTAAGCGCGGCCATCAGCGCCACGAAATCGTCTTCACTGGTGCCGGCCAAACGCGGGTTGGCGGCACGTTCGGCGCCGATGGTGCTGTCGGTGCGGCCCTTGTAGTCGTGGCCCGGATAAACACGCATGGTCTGCGGCAGGGTGAACAACTTGCGCGTAATGCTGGCATACAGCGCGTGGGCATCGCCGTTCTGAAAATCCGAGCGGCCGCAACCGCCGATCAGAAGCGTATCGCCGGTGAATACGCGGTCGCGCCACACGAAACACATGCTGCCAGGGGTATGCCCGGGCGTGGCCAGCACGGCCAAGCGTTCGCTGCCGAATTCGATCGTGTCGCCATCATTGAGCGCGCGGTCGTAGCCCTGTGCGCCGCAGGCTTCGCCAACCGCGCTGGAGGCGCCGGTGGCGATCTTCAGCGCGTTGGCGGCCGTCACATGGTCGGCATGCACATGGGTGTCGAGAATCCAGGCGAGCTTGAGCTTGCTGTCTTGCAGTAGCTTAAGATCACGCGCGCGCTGCTCCAGCACCGGATCAATGACGACCGCTTCGCGGGTCGTCTCATCAGCCACGACGTAGGTGTAGGTGGAAGAAGCCGGGTCAAACAACTGATGGAAGATCATGGCGTGCCCCCTTGACATGAAGCTGGATTGTCGGCGCCGAAGCGCGGCGCGTCTGTGCCAAATGTTACAAAGCCTGGTCGGACTGGCCGGGAATGGCTCCGCGCGCCGCGCCGTTCAAGCCGCCAGGCGCTCCAGCGCTGCCGCATCAGGCACACCGATGAACTCTCTTTGCTGCTCGATCAGGCCGCGGTCGGCAAAGCTGCGCAACACGCGGCTCACCATTTCGCGCGCCACACCCAGTTCGTCAGCCAGGCTCTGATGGGTCACATTGAGTCGCGGGCCGCGCTCGACCAGCAGGCGTGCCAAGCGCTGATCCAGT
>JAYTDE010000651.1:0-1911 GCA_043736195.1 Burkholderiales bacterium
TCCAGGCGCTCGACGATGCCAAAGCGGTCGCGCAGGGGGTTGGTCAGCATGCCGGCGCGGGTGGTGGCGCCGATCAGCGTGAATGGCTGCAAGTCGAGCTTGACCGAGCGCGCGGCCGGACCCTCGCCAATCATGATGTCGATCTGGAAGTCCTCGAGGGCAGGGTAAAGAATTTCCTCGACCACCGGCGACAGGCGGTGGATCTCGTCGATGAACAGCACATCGTTGGCTTCGAGGTTGGTAAGCAGCGCAGCCAGGTCGCCGGGGCGCTCCAGTACCGGGCCCGAGGTATGACGCAGGTTGACGCCCATTTCACGCGCGATGATGTGCGCCAGGGTGGTCTTGCCCAGTCCCGGCGGGCCGAACAAGAGCACATGGTCGAGCGATTCGCTGCGCATCCGGGCGGCGGAAATAAAAATCGAGAGCTTCTCGCGCACCCGTTCCTGGCCTATGTACTCATCCAGCGCCTTGGGCCGCAGGGCGCGCTCGAAGACTTCCTCATGTTTCGATTCAGGCGCGGCGGAAATGACGCGGTCGACAGCGTGCGCGCCGGTGAGACGGTCGGGTTCGAGCGCCATGTCAGGGGCGATTCAAGGGCAGGCGCATGCCTGACGGAGCGCCTCTAGGCCTTCGACAGCGCACGTAGCGCATGGCGGATCCCTTCGGAAACGCTCAAGCCTGGCGCCAATTGCCGGATCGCCGCCAGTGCTTCGCGGTCGCTGTAGCCCAGCGTGAGCAGCGCGTTGAGTACATCGTTGCCGGCCGGCGCGGGGCGATTGACATCGATCACAAGCGACAAGTCGGCGCCGAGCTTGCCCTTGAGTTCCAGCAGCAGGCGTTCCGCGGTTTTCTTGCCGATACCCGGAATCTTGGTCAGGCGCCCGCTTTCCTGCATCGTCACCGCTTGCGCCAGTTCCGCCACCGACAGTCCGGACAGCACCGCCAGCGCGATGCGCGGGCCGACCCCGGAGATCCGGGTCAATTGGCGAAACGCGTCGCGCTCGGTGGCCGAGCCGAACCCGTAAAGCAAGTGCGCATCTTCGCGCACCACCTGCTGGGTCAGCAGAACCACGGCCTGGCCAGCATCCGGCAGGTTGTAGAGCGTGCTCATGGGCACATCGATCTCGTAGCCGACGCCGCCGCAATCGACCAGGATATGGGGCGGGTTCTTCTCGAGCAGGGTACCGGCGATCCGACCAATCATGACGCGAGTTTAACGGATGGCGGCGCAGGCAGGGTGGCGCCTCCCATCAACCAACCAGGCGGCCGCGTTTCATCTTGAGCCCCGCACTCGGCGGCGCGCCATTGCCGGCATTGCGCCCGGCCAGGGCGGCCTGCGCACCGAGTTGGTTGGTATGGCAAATCGCCGCCGCCAGCGCATCGGCGGAATCGCTGCCCGGAGTGCCGGAGAGCTTGAGCAGGCGACGCACCATCTCCTGCACCGCGCTTTTTTGCGCCTTGCCGTGGCCCGCGACAGCCTGCTTGATCTGCAGGGCGGTGTACTCAGCTACCGGCAGCTTGGCGATCACCAGGGCGCAAATCGCCGCGCCGCGCGCCTGTCCAAGCAGCAATGTCGATTGTGGATTGGCGTTGACAAACACTTTCTCGATGACCGCGGTGTCGGGCCGGTAGGTGGCGACGACTTCGGCGATGCCCTCGAGGATCACCTTCAGGCGCTCCGGCAACTCGCCATCGGCGGGTATGCGAATAGTGCCGCTGGCGATGTAGGTCAGGCCAGGTCCACGACGTTCGATGAGGCCGTAGCCGGTGACGCGCAGGCCCGGGTCGATGCCAAGGATGCGCATGCGAGTACCGGCCTTGTCAGTGGCGGAAATGCCGGATTCCGGTAAAGACCATCGCGATGCCATGCTGGTTGGCGGCGGCTATCACTTCGTCGTCGCGCATGCTGCC
>JAYTDE010000652.1:0-2061 GCA_043736195.1 Burkholderiales bacterium
TGCACCAGCCCACCGTGTCGGTATTCGACACCGGCGGCACGTGCGCCTTCAAACAGGACGCGGGTCACCATTGCGCCGGTGACAAGCCTCAGCTTGGTCCGCTTCATCGCCGGGTAAAGATAGCCTTCGCGCACACCGAAGCGAAAACCGCGGCGGGTGGAAAGCTGCATCAGTCCGCCGCCGAAATAGTGCCCACCGTTGTAGTCCGGATTTTCGGCGAAGCCGGCCTCGGCGCAGGCACGCAGAAATGCGTCGGTGAGCGGATCGCGTGGCCCGTATTCGGTGATCGCAAGCGGTCCGTCGCGCCCGCGCACGGCCGCATCGCCGCCGGCATAGGCTTCCATGCGGCGAAACAGCGGCGCCACATCGTTGTAGCCCCAACCCGGGTTGCCCAGATCGCGCCAATGGTCGTATTCGGCAGGATCGCCGCGCACCCAGAACATGCCATTGATGGTAGCGGTGCCGCCGGTGACGCGACCGCGCGGCCAGAACAACGGCCGCCCGCCCAGGCCCGGCTCGGCTTCGGTGTGGAAGCGCCACAGCGCGCGCTCACCGACCACCACCTTGGCGATCCCGGTCGGTACTTTGAGCCAGATCCACTGATCGTCGTCACCGGCCTCGACCAGCAACACGCGGTAGCGGCCCGATTCGGTGAGCCGATAGGCCAGAGCGCAGCCGGCCGAGCCGGCGCCGACAATGATGAAATCGAAAATTTCTGGGGATGCGGACATGGAAAGGGGAAGGACCGTGGCGCCGGGGACGTAAGCGCAGCTCTGCGGTGTCAGCCACCGCAGGCAATGGCGAGTCGGCCACTACGCGGGCGGCGCCGAAGGGCGTATGGTAGCGCGTCACCGCACCGCCTCTCGCACCGCCTCCTGCACCGCCGCCGATCGTGCCACGCCGCCATCACCATAGCGTTTATGTTGTCGAGCTCGCCCTGGACGTGCTGGACGAGCCGCGCTTTCGCAAGGCCAATCCCGACTACAACTACGGCAAGCCCTGCGTCTATGTCGGCATGACCGGTCTCTCGCCGGACGTGCGCTTTGACAAGCACATGGCCGGCATCCAGGCCAACCGTTTCGTCACCCGCTACGGGCTGCGCCTGTTGCCCAAGCTCTATGCGGTGTACAACCCGATGCCCTATGGTGCCGCCTGCGAAATGGAAGTGGAGCTGGCGATCGGCCTGCGCGAGGCGGGTTACGGCGTGTGGCAGGCTTGAAAGCGTGCCCGGAGCGCGGCTTGGCTCAGGTATATTCGCAAGTCACCAAACACGCAAGGAAGCGCCGTGAAACCTGTGCGTCGCCGCATGTTCGCAGCTACCGCAATGTTGCCGCTGGCACCATACGTGTTCGCGCAGGCAATGGCCACCTGGCCGCAGAAGCCGGTGAAGTTCGTGGTGCCATTTGCCTCCGGCGGCCCGACCGACACCATCGCACGACTGGTCGCGCAACGCATGCAGGAGGTGTGGAAGCAGCCGGTGGTGATCGAATACAAGCCGGGCGCCGGCACCATGGTCGGCACCGACTTCGTGGCCAAGGCGCCACCGGACGCCTACACCCTGGGACTTTCAATCAGCGCGCTATTCATCAACCCGAGCCTGCAGCCCAATCTGCCTTACGACACTCTCAAGGATCTGGCCGGCGTCACGCAACTGGCGCAGGCACATTTCGCCTTGTTCGCCCATCCATCGTTCGAGCCCAACACCGTGCCCGAGCTGATCGCCTGGGCGAAGAAAAATCCCGGCACATTGAGTTACGCCACGCCCGGCACCGGTACCGGCACCCATCTGGCCGGCGAGTTGCTCAAGGGCATGGCCGGGATCGACATGGTGCATGTGCCCTACAAGGGCAGCGCACCGGCGCAGCAGGATGTGATCGGCGGCCGTGTGCCGCTGCTGTTCGACGTGATGTACGCGGCCATGCCCTTCGTCAAGCAGGGGCGGCTCAAGGTGATCGCGCTGGCCAGCCCCAAACGCTCGGCGCAGGAGCCGCAGGTGCCGCTGATCGGCGACACCCTGCCAGGCTTCGGCGCGATGAGCATCATGGGCATCATCGCGCCGGC
>JAYTDE010000653.1:0-1502 GCA_043736195.1 Burkholderiales bacterium
CAGCACACCGACTACGGCTTTCGCTATGCCGCGCTCAGGCGCCCGATCGCCAATGCGGCGACGCACGAGTATGTGCGCACGACCGTGTTCGTTGCGCCATTCTCGGTGCTGGTGCCACCCAACAATCTGTACAACGTCGCCAATGTGAATGTGCCGATCGACGATACGCATACCGCCTTCTATTTTTTGGCCTGGGGCGATCCGGCCACCACGCCCGCGAGCGAGGAATGGCGCAAGTTCCTGGGCCAGCAGATCGGGCCGGATCTTGATCAGTATTACGCACTGAAACGCAATATGGACAACCGCTTTGGCCAGGACCGTCAGGCGATGAAAGCCGGCAATTTCACCGGTATCAAGGGCTTTCCGAACCAGGACATCGCCATGTGGCTGACCATGGGGCCGATCGCCGACCGCTCGCTCGAACGCTTGGGCGGCAGCGATCAGGCCGTGGTCGAGTTCCGCAAGCAGATGGTGGCCGCCGCGCAGGCGTTTCGCGATGGCAAGCCCGCCATCGGCACTGGCGCTGCGCGTGCATCCAAACACACCTGTTCGTTCCAGGCCGTGTTGCCCAAGACCATTGACTGGCGCAACATTCAGGGCGCGAGCGATATCGCATCAGCCGTCGCCGCGGCGTAAGGCGCTTCCGGCCAGGCCGGAGGCGTTATCATCTTTTTTCTGGATAACCCGAATGGTTCGGCAGGCTTCCACCTGTCAGGATTCCTTTTTCCCCTGGAGATCGAAATGAAACTCTCGCGCAGGTCACTTTTGTCGATAGCCGCGGCTGCCGCGCTTTGCTGCGGCTCCGGCGCCGCCGTCGCCCAAGCCTTTCCCAGCAAGCAGATCAACCTGATCGTCTCATTCCCACCGGGCGGCGACACCGATGCACTGGCACGGGTTTTCGCCGAAAAACTGGTGGCACGCACCGGCCAGCCAGTGGTGGTTGAAAACAAGACCGGCGCTTCCGGCACGATCGGTAACTCGTTCGTCTCCAAAGCCGCCCCTGACGGCTACACGCTGTTGTTCACGCCCAATACCTTTGCCACCGCACCACTGGTGCTCAAGCCCGGAACGGGTGCCACCTACGACCCCTTGACCGACTTCACCCCGATCATCCTGGCCGGTACCCAGTCGCTGTTTCTGGTGGCCAATACCGCCACTGGCGTCAAGACCGTCGGTGAATTGGTCGCGGCGGCCAAAGCCGGGCGCATCACCAACTACGCCAGCCCGGGCAGCGGTTCGCCGATGCACATCCTGGGCGCCATGTTCAACAAATCAGCCGGAATCAATGTGGCGCAGATCGCCTATCGCGGCAGCGGCCCGGCGATTGTCGACTTAGTCGCCGGGCACATCCCGATGATGTACACCACACTGGGCCCAGTGGCTCAGCACATCGCCACCGGCAAGCTCATCAATCTCGCTGTAGCCGATGCCAAACGCTCGCCATTGGCGCCGAACGTTCCAACCCTCAATGAAGCCGGCTTCAAGGATGTCGATGTGGGCGC
>JAYTDE010000654.1:0-6375 GCA_043736195.1 Burkholderiales bacterium
GTGTTGGCGCCGGCTTTGGGGTGAACGATTTTTTGCTCGATCATCGCCGCCATCAGGTCGGGCATGGCCCACATGCCCTTGCCGATCTGAGCGCGGCCGCGCAGGCCGCAATCCAGCCCGACCAGCACATTGCTCTTTTCATAGGCGGTGATCCAGGCGGTCGACTTCATGTCGCCCTTCTTGATCATCGGCCCGGCTTCCATGACGCTGCGCATCTCGTCGCCGGTGCGGTCGAGAAAACCGGTGTTGATGAAGGCCACACGCGCCGGGGCGGCGCCGATGCAGGCCTTCAGGTTGACGCTGGTGCGCCGCTCTTCATCCATGATGCCCATCTTGAGGGTATTGCGCGGCAGGGCCAGCAGGTCTTCGACGCGGCCAAACAGTTCATCGGCAAACGCGGCTTCTGCGGGCCCATGCATTTTCGGCTTGACCACATACATGGAGCCGGTGCGTGAATTCGCACGTCGCTTCAGATCGTGGATCGCGCAAGCGCTGCACACCACCGCGTCGAGAATGCCCTCGGGAATTTCCAGGCCGTCGCGATCGAGAATCGCCGGGTTGGTCATCAGGTGGCCGACATGGCGCACGAACAACAGCGAGCGGCCGTGCAGGGTCAGGGTCGACCCGTCAGGCCGGGTGACCTGGCGATCGGGGTTGGCGCGCCGGGTGAAGGTCTTGCCACCCTTGGTCACTTCCTCGGTCAAGTCACCCTTCATCAGACCCAGCCAGTTGCGATAGATGTTGATCTTGTCGGGGGCATCGACGGCGGCCACCGAGTCTTCGCAGTCCATGATGGTGGTAAGCGCCGCTTCGAGCAGCACATCCTTGACGCCGGCGGCGTCGGTCTTGCCGATAGCGCTGGTCGCATCGATCTGGATCTCGAAGTGCAGGCCGTGGTTGATCAGCAACACCGCCGTTGGCGCGTCAGCCGGGCCGTTGAAGCCCTGAAACTTGGCTGGGTCGAAGAGGGCGCTGCTGCCGGACTTGAGTTGCACCTGCAAGGCGCCGCCAAGCACTTTATAAGCGACAGCATCGGCATGCGATCCGCTCGCCAGCGGCGCGGCCTGGTCGAGAAAGGCGCGTGCGCGCGCGATCACCAGGTTGCCGCGTACCGGGTTGTAACCGCTGCCTTTTTCGGCGCCGCCGGTCTCGGCAATCGCGTCGGTGCCGTACAGGGCATCGTAGAGGCTGCCCCAGCGCGCATTGGCGGCATTGAGCGCATAGCGCGGGTTGGACATCGGCACCACCAGTTGCGGGCCGGCTTGTTGTGCGATTTCGCTGTCTACGTTGGCGGTGGTGGCCTTGACCACGGCCGGCACCGGTACCAGATAGCCAATGCCTTCGAGAAACTTGCGGTAGGCCGCCATGTCGCGGATCGTGCCGCGATGGGCGCTATGCCAGGCATCGAGTTCGCGCTGCAGGCGCTGGCGTTCGGCCAGCAGGGCGCGATTTTTCGGTGCGAGATCGTGCACCAGGCTGGCAAAGGCTTGCCAGAAACCTTCACTTTCAATGCCGGTGCCGGGCAGGACCTCGGTCTGGATGAATCGGTCGAGGCTGGCGGCCACCTGCAGGCCGTGACGCGCAATGCGCTCACTCATGATGTTCTCCGGGAACTCTTGGAATATTAAAAAGGAAGAGACGTGTCGTGCCGACCGATCACGCGCACATCAGGCAGGCCATCCGGAACGCGCAAGCATCGCCGCGCTGATCCGGTTGTGGCGCTCGATCAAGTCAGGCAAATCGATACCACTTACAAGTTTACCCGCCTCGACCCGCGCTTGGCCGTTGATCACCGAGTACCATGCGGTTTGCGGCGCGCAGGTCATGAGGGCCGCCACCGGGTCACCCTGCGCACCGGCATGCGCCAGATCGTCGATGCGAAAGCCGACCAGATCGGCGGCCATGCCGGGCGCAAGGCTGCCGATGTCGTCACGGTTCAGGACCGAAGCGCCGCCGAGCGTGGCGAGCTCAAGCGCGGCACGTGCGGAGAAACGGTCGGCACGCGACTCAAACCCCGGCCAACCGACGCGCGCCAGCAGCATCGCCAACCGTGCCTCGGCCAGCAGGTGGTTGCTGTCGCTGCTGGCCGAACCGTCGACGCCTAGCCCCAAGCGCACGCCGGCGGCGATCATGGCCGGTACGGGAGCGATACCGGAAGCCAGAATCATGTTGCTGCTGGGGCAATGGCACACGCCGCTGCGCGTGGCACCCAGCAACGCGATCTCGTCCGGCGACGGATGCACCATGTGCGCGAACCACACGTCGGGCCCGAGCCAGCCCAGGCTTTCGGCATAGGCGATCGGCCGCATGCCGAATTTTTCGATGCAGTAACGCTCCTCATCCAGGGTTTCGGCCAGATGCGTATGCAGGGCCACGCCCGGATGCGCGCGCGCCAGCGCCGCCGACTCGCGCATCAGGTCGGCACTGACCGAAAACGGCGAGCACGGCGCCAGCGCGATGCGCGTCATCGCGCCATGCGCGGCATCGTGATGCGCCTCGATCAGGCGCCGGCTATCGGCTAAGATCGCGCTCTCGTCCTCACACACCCGGTCCGGCGGCAGGCCGCCCTGCGACTCGCCCACGCTCATGCTGCCGCGCGTGGCATGAAAACGCACGCCCATCGCCTGTGCGGCGGCGATGCTGTCATCGAGCCGCGCGCCACCGGGAAACAGGTACAGATGGTCGGCCACCGTGGTGGCGCCCGAGAGCATCAGTTCGGCCAATGCGATCTGGGTGCTGACGTATACGGCTTCGGGGTCCATTTCGGCCCACACCGGGTAGAGCGCGCGCAGCCAGTCGAATAGCCTCAGGCCCGGCCCGGTGCCGATCGCGCGCGTCAGCGTCTGGTACATGTGGTGGTGGCAATTGATGAGGCCCGGCAGCACCACGCAGCCATGCGCGGCAATGGTCTTGCGCGGCGTGCGTGACGCAGGTTCGGCGGCCATCCACTGCCGCAGCTCCGCACTGCTGCCTACTGCTTCAATCAGATTGCCGCGAATGAAGACCGCGCCGTCGGCAATCTCGCGGCGCCTGGCATCCATCGTCACGAGCACTGACGCGTGCTCAATTAGCAGGGTTTCGTCGGTCACGCTGTCAATGCCCGGCAAATTCACACACGACGAACGGTGCGATGCCGTCGGCGCGCAGGGCCCTCGACCCGCCAAGCTCCGGCAAGTCGATGATGACCGCGGGCAGGATCGCGCCGGCGCCCAGGCGCTTGAGCAGCTTGACCGCGGCCTGCATCGTGCCGCCGGTGGCGATCAGGTCGTCGATCAACAGCACCCGGCTGCCGGTCGAAACGGCATCGCTGTGCATCTGAATCGCAGCGTGGCCGTATTCAAGTTCGTATTCCTCGGTCAAGGTATCGAAGGGCAGCTTGCCCTTCTTGCGCACCGGCACAAAGCCGCGATTGAGCTCATAGGCGATGACCGAACCGAGAATGAAGCCGCGCGCATCGATGCCGGCCACCACATCGATGCGCTCGTCCATGAAGCGGTGCACGAAGATGTCGATCAGCACGCGAAAGGTTTTGGCATCCGACAACAGCGGCGTGATGTCGCGAAACATCACGCCGGGCTGCGGCCAGTCGGGCACGGTGCGCACCCGCGAGCGGATGAAATCCGAAAGCGGCAGGTTGTCAGACATCACCGAATCCACCAAAGTTAAAGCCGCGCTCGCGTCTTGCAGGTCGCTTTTTCCAAGCGGAATCGTCCGGCTCCGCCGGCGATTCCGTTCATACATCCGCCCGACAAAAGTAGGTTTTCACTTTTGTCGGAACCACTAGCGTGGCAACTCGGACACACCCATCAGGAACTCGTCGACCGCACGCGCACACTGGCGCCCTTCGCGAATCGCCCACACCACCAGCGACTGGCCGCGCCGCATGTCGCCCGCGGCGAACACCTTGGACACCGAGGTGCGATAGGCGTTGTCGCCTTCGGTCGGCGCGCGCGCGTTGCTGCGCGCGTCTTTCTCGATGCCGAACGCATCGACCACGCTTTGCACCGGTGAGACGAAACCCATGGCCAACAGGACCAGGTCGGCCTTGACCTCGAATTCCGAATCCGGCACCTCGCTCATCTTGCCGTCTTTCCATTCGAGCCGGCAGGCGATCAGCTTTTCGAGCTTGCCCTCACGCCCTTCGAAGCGCTTGGTCGCCACGCTCCAGTCACGCTCGCAACCTTCTTCATGGCTTGACGAGGTGCGCAGCTTGGTCGGCCAGTAGGGCCATACCAGCGGCTTGTTCTCGTGCTCGGGCGGTGTGGGCAGCAGTTCGTACTGGGTCACCGATTGCGCGCCATGGCGGTTCGAGGTGCCCACACAGTCCGAACCGGTATCGCCGCCGCCGATCACCACCACATGCTTGCCGGTGGCCAAAAGCTGCTGTTTGAGCTTGTCGCCGGCATTGACCTGGTTTTGCTGCGGCAGGAACTCCATCGCGAAATGTATGCCATCGAGCTCGCGTCCGGGCACCGGCAGGTCGCGCGGCTGCTCGGCGCCGCCCGCGATCACCACCGCATCGAATTCGGCCAGCAGTTGAGTGGGCGAAAGTGTTTCCTTCGCGAAATTGTTAATGGTTGCATCCAGCGGCTTGTCGCCTACATACACGCCGGCGCGAAACACCACGCCTTCGGCCCGCATTTGTTCGACGCGCCGGTCGATCAGGTGTTTTTCCATCTTGAAATCGGGGATGCCATAGCGCAAGAGGCCACCGATGCGGTCATTTTTCTCCAACAGGGTCACGTCATGGCCGGCGCGCGCCAACTGCTGTGCCGCCGCCATGCCCGCCGGGCCGGAGCCCACGATCGCGACCTTTCGACCGGTTTTGCGGCTTGGCGGTTGCGGCACGACCCAGCCGTTTTCCCAGCCGCTGTCGATGATGAAATGCTCGATCGACTTGATGCCGACGGCATCGTCGTTGATGTTGAGCGTGCATGCCGATTCACAAGGCGCCGGACAGACGCGCCCGGTGAATTCGGGAAAATTGTTGGTCGAGTGCAGCACGTCCAGCGCTTCGCGCACGTTGCCGCGATACACCAGGTCGTTCCAGTCGGGGATGATGTTGTTGACCGGGCAGCCACTGTTGCAAAACGGAATGCCGCAATCCATGCAGCGCGCGCCCTGCTTTTTCGCAGCCTCGTCGGACAGACGCATGACGAATTCGCGGTAATGCTTCTTGCGCGACTGCGGGGCTTCGTATTGCTCTTCCTCACGTGTGAGTTCGAGGAATCCGGTGACTTTTCCCATCTGCTACCTCAATGCTTGAATAAGGGGTTCAACACGCGCAGGGTGGCACAAGGCATTCAATACGCCCGGAGCCGGATGCCCGCCGCGCGGGCCTTGCAGCTACCTATGCCGCGATCGCTTCCTCGGCGGCGGTCTTGTGGGCCGCCACCCAGAGTTCGCCCAGGGCACGCTTGTATTCAGTCGGGAACACTTTCACGAACTTGGCGCGTTCGTTGTTCCAGTCATCCAGAATATTGCGTGCGCGGGTCGAGCCGGTGAACTTGAAGTGGCGTTCGACCAGGCGCTTGAGAATGGCCTCGTCGGTTTCCCTCAAGCCGCCGCGGCGTTCGCTATGCCAACCCTGCTTTGGCGTCTTTTCCTGTTCGCTTTCCGCCGCCACCGGCTGAAGCACACACATGGTCGTGTTGCACTTCTTTTCGAAGTCGCCGTCGCTGTCGTACACATAGGCGATGCCACCGGACATGCCGGCGGCGAAATTGCGCCCGGTACTGCCCAGCACGACCACGGTGCCGCCGGTCATGTATTCGCAGCCATGATCGCCGCTACCTTCGACCACCGCCACCGCGCCGGAATTGCGCACCGCGAAGCGTTCGCCGGCGACTCCGTTGAAGTAGGCCTCGCCGGCAATGGCGCCGTACAACACGGTGTTGCCGACGATGATGTTGTCGACCGCCCGGCCGCGAAACTCGGTATTCGGGCGCACGATGATGCGCCCGCCCGACAAGCCCTTGCCCACGTAGTCGTTGGCTTCACCCACCAGGTCGAGCGTGATGCCGTGCGCCAGGAAAGCACCGGCGGACTGGCCGGCGGTACCCTGCAACTGAATGTGGATGGTGTCGTCGGGCAAGCCTTCATGCCCGTAACGGCGCGCCACTTCACCTGAAAGCATGGTGCCGATAGTGCGATTGCGGTTTTTCACCGGCTGAATGAATTGCACCTTTTCGCCTGCAACAAGCGCGGCCGCCGCGGTGGCGATCAGCTTGTGATCGAGCGCGTCGGCCAGGCCGTGGTCCTGCTCCTCGACCTGAAAGCGCGGCGCGTCCGCAGCCACTTCGGGCTTATGGAAAATCCGCGAAAAGTCCAGGCCGCTGGCCTTCCAGTGGGAAATCGCGCGCGCACGGTCGAGCA
>JAYTDE010000655.1:0-2191 GCA_043736195.1 Burkholderiales bacterium
CCGTCAGCCCGAGGGAAAACAGGACGACGATGATGCCAAAGGCCACCATCAGGGCCGGCATCACCAGAGCACTTACGAAATTGACGCGCTCGGCCTCGGCTGGATCGTCCGGATTGACAGCCACCACCACCGATGCGCCCAGCTTCAGTCTTTGGTGATACGGCATGCGCGACACGAAACGATGCAGCGCGCCTTGCGCGTCACGATATTCGATTTCCGGGCATTTGAGCACCGACACTCGCACCAATGCGATGACAACGCCTGTCACACGCGGCCAGTGACGGTACTTCTGCCACGACAGGTGGACAAAGGCCACGCCCATGCCGACGAAGATCACGCCGGCGAACAGGGGCCAGTTCGAGAATAGTGTCATGGCGCGTCTCGTGCGGCACCCGACGGCGCACTCCAAAAGGGCCTGCCGCGGTTCACGCGCGTTCGATCTCGACTACGCAATCGTATGGGGAGGCGGCGCCCGCTCCGCAGCGCTGCAGGGCGGGCCGATTCATGTAGTTCCCTGCGGCGGGCCCTGCAGCTGCCGGTATTCGGTGGCCAGCTCGTTGAGTCTGCGAATGGTCTGCGCCTTGCGGGTTGCCACCTCTTCGAGCTTGCGGGTAATCGCACCCAGTTCAACCTGTCGTTGCTCGGTGGCTGCGCCCTGTTCGAAGCGCAGCATCAGCTTCAACACATTGGCCTGGTTGACCAGCGCCAGTTCGTCGAAGTTGAGCTTGTTCAAATCGCGCTGCAATTGCCGATACTCGGTGACCACGCGGGCGACCTTGTCGCGCCGTTCGTCACCTGGCGGCGGCACCGCACCTTCGCGACCCGGCACAGGTTGCGGCTGCGTTTCAGGTGCGCGCGCTTCCGGCGCGCGCGGCGCTGTTGGCTGGGCGCCGGCTACAACCACCAGTGCGATCGCATCTTCCAGCGCCGGCACGATATCAACCACCCGCGCTTTCTCGCCGGAAAGCGGCTTGACCAGGCCGGCACGCAACCTGGGTTCGCTGGCGCCCGCGCGCTCGAGCAATTCCAGCAGAAACTGCGATTTGATCGCGTAATTCACATTCTGCGGAATATCGCCGGTCTGGCGCGCGATCGCCTGGGCATCGAGCTTGGAGGCAACGATGCCGACCACATTGCCTTCCATGCTCACCAAGGGCCCGCCCGAATTGCCGGTTTGCACCGGCGCGCTGACCTGAAACACGCGCGGATCGTTGTTGGCACCGGAAAAACTGTTGATGATGCCGTCGGTCACCTTGGGCTCTATGCCCTGTTGCCGCACGTTGGGAAAACCCATGGTGACAATCGCGGCGCCGCGCCGCATGTCGGTTGACGAGCCAACCGGCAAGGGCTTGAAGCTGCCTTCCGCCTTGAGCAGCGCCAGGTCGTTGACGCGATCGGTGAGTACCACGCGTGCGGCAATGGTTTCGCCCTTGAGGTTGCGCAGATTGATCGTACCACCGCCTACGACCACGTGAAAGCAGGTCACGAAATAGCCGTCGGCGGTGACAAAAAAGCCGGTGCCGGTGGAGACTCGCTGGGCATGCGCGGTAGTCGCCAACCATAACAAAGCCAGCAGCAGGGCGCGCAACACGCACCGACCGGGATGGCAGGAAAATGCGGTTTTCATGCGTTCGATTGTAACGGCAAGCCTTTGATCAAACGTGCATTTGCCAGCCATCCACGGGGGATTGGCGAAGCATGGGGCGATTTGCTGTGAAAATGACTGTTTGGCTGGCCGTGCGCACTGCGTGCACCCGCTAGCCATGCCTGCCTGGAATACGATGAACCGCCTCTCCGCATTGCGCCAACTGTTGCCCTTTTGCCTTCCTTATCGCGGTCGTTTCGCGCTGGCGTTCCTGTTCCTGTGCGTGGCCGCCACCGCGACCCTGGCGATCCCGTTTGCGTTTCGCAACCTGATCGACTACGGCTTTGCCACCACCCGGAGCACTGACCGCGGCGCGATCGACGCCTATTTCCTCGCGCTGTTCGGCATCGCGGTGGTGTTGGCGGTATTCACCGCCGCCCGCTTCTACATGGTGAGCTGGCTGGGCGAACGCGTCACCGCCGACCTGCGCGCAGCGGTCTACGCCAACATGCTGATCCAGAGTCCGCGGTTCTTCGAGACCACGCAGACCGGCGAGGTGCTGTCGCGCCTGACTACCGACACCACGCTGGTGCAAACGGTGATCGG
>JAYTDE010000656.1:0-3804 GCA_043736195.1 Burkholderiales bacterium
GCGCCTTGCCCGCCGCGGCCCAGCCGGCAGGCTATCCGTCCAAACAGGCACGCATCGTGGTGCCCTTCCCGGCGGGCGGATCAACCGATCTCCTGGCGCGCCTGATGGCGCAGAAAATGAGCGACGCCTGGGGCAAGCCGGTGGTGGTCGACAACCGGCCCGGCGGCAGCGGTTCGATCGCGGCGGAATTCGTCGCGCGTTCCGCACCCGACGGCCACACGATTTTCCTGGGCACCAGCGGTGATATGTCGGTCAACCCGAGCCTGATGCGCAAGCTTGGCTATGACGCAGAGAAAGATTTCGATCCGGTCGGACAACTCGCTTTGTCGCCGTTGGTTGTGACGACCCACCCCTCGCTGACGATACGCTCGGTAAAGGAGCTGATAGACACTGCCAAAGCCAAGCCCGCGGGCCTGTCGTATTTGAGCGTGGGCGAAGGCTCGGCCGCGCATCTGGCCGGCGAAATGTTCAAGCAGGCCACCGGCACTGACATCGTGCATGTGCCGTACAAGGGCGGTGCGCCGCAAGTGGCGGCCCTGCTCGCAGGCCAGGAGCCGCAGTTTGGCTACGTCGTGATGAGCACGGCGGTCCCGCATCTGAAAGCCGGCAAGCTGCGGGCCATTGCCCTGACCACCGGTCGCCGCGCGCGCCTGTTGCCTGATGTGCCCACGCTGGCGGAATCGGGCCTTCCGGGATTCGACATCGGCAACTGGTTCGCGTCCTTCGTGCCGGTCGGCACGCCCAAGGAGATCGTGGGTTTTTTAAATGCCGAGAATGCGCGCATCCTGCGGCTGCCGGACGTCGCCGCGCGCATGGCCGAGCTGGGCTTCGAGACCACGCTGTCCACGCCCGAGGAATTGGCGCGCCACCTTGCCTCCGAGATCGCCAAGTATCGCAAGGTGATCGCCGATGCGGGGATCGCGCGGCAGTAGCCGCGGCGCAAGCAGGGCCGCAGGTGTGACTCTCGCAGCTGCCATGCGTCATCTGCCGGAATGACACATAATGCTTGCGGGTCGATGCCCGCTGCGATCGGGGGGCAGGATACGGCCAACGACGCAGGTTTCACCCCAGACAAAATAGAGGAGACATCATGATGATTCGAAAAACCGGCTTGCTCGCCGCGCTGTGCGCAGCACTCGTCGTAGCCTTCGCCGGCCCGGCGCCCGCGCAGCAGAAGTTCACCTTCAAACTCGGTTGGGTCACACCCGAGAACCCGCAGGACCCCTACGCCGCCGGTGCGATTTTCTTCAAGCAGACCGTTGAGCGCCAATCCGCTGGCCGCATCGAGGTGCAGTTGTTCCCCAATCGTCAGCTCGGTGACGAAAAGCCCCTGCTTGAGGGCCTGCGTTTCGGCACGGTCGACGCCGCGGTCATCACCAATGCCGTGGTGTCGCAGGTCGAACCGGCGTTCCAGGTCAACGACCTGCCGTTCCTGTACCGCAACGAGGCGCAGGCGCACAAGGCGCTGGACGGCAAGATGGGGCAGCTATTGGCGAAGAAACTCGAGGCCAAGGGTATCGTGTCGCTGGCCTACATGGAGGGCGGCTTCCGCCACATGATCAACAACGTGCGGCCGGTGAATCGGCCCGAGGATATCAAGGGGGTCAAGTATCGTGTGATGCAAAATCCGGTGTATATCGAAATGTTCACCGCGCTCGGTGGCAACGCCGTGCCGATGGCCTGGGGTGAGACCTACACCGCCGTGCAGCAGGGCACCATCGACGGGCTGGAGCTGCCGATCGGGCCGATCGATTCGCTCAAGGTCAACGAGGTCACCAAGTTCCTGTCGCTGACCAATCACACCTATTCGATGATCGCGCTCCTGGTGTCGAAGAAGTCCTTCGACAAGCTGCCAAAGGATCTGCAGGACGTGGTGCGCGAAGCCGGCAAGTCCGCGCTCGGTCCGCAGCGTATCGCCGCCGCCGCCAATGCCAAACTGCTGCTGGTCGGCCTGGAGAAGAAAGGCATGAAGATCAACACGATCGCCGACAACACGCCGTTCCGCAACGCGGTCAAGCCGATGTACGAGAAGTTCAAGCCTTCGATCGGCGCGGACGTGATGAACGAAGCGCTGCTGGCGATCAAGTAGTGGCAACGGTTATCGCAGCGGACCTGCCGGTCCGCGCAGCATTGCTTGGTCGTTGCCGCCATCGGGAAGTGCGCAATTGATGACGCCAACCTGCCGCTTGCGGAGCTGTCGTATCTTTGGCGGCGATCAATAGCATGCGCGCACTGGTCCGCTTCAACGACTTGGCCGCCAAAGTCGTCAAGCTGCTGGTGGTGGCGATGGTGCTGCTCATGCTGGGCGTGCTGTCGGGGCAGATTCTGCTGCGCTACGCGCTCAACATCGCGCTCAGCTGGAGCGAGGAGCTGGCGCTCGCATTGACCACCTGGACGGTGCTCCTGATGTCGGCACTTGGGGTCAAGGAAGGCTTTCACGTGCGCATGGCGCTCTTGATCCGGCGTCTTCCGGCAGCGGCGCGCCTGCGCGCCGAACAGGCGATCAGCCTGGCTACTGTCGTCATCGGCGTCTTTCTGGCCTGGTCGGGCTGGCGCTATTTCGCCGAAACGCGCGGCACCACCTCGGCTGCGATCGGCTACCCGAACGAGCTGCTGTACATCTCGGCGCTGGTGTGCGGTGTGCTGATCGCATTGTTCGCGCTCGAGGCCATGTTTGAGGGGCGCATACCGCCGGACGAAGAGCAGGGTAGCTGAGATGTCCGCCACCGCCTGGCTACTGTCGGTCGGATTCGCCGTGCTGCTGATCGCAGGTTTTCCGTTTGCCATCGCGCTGCTGCTGGTCACCGCGGCGGTGCTGCTGGTGGCCGACATCGAGTCGGTTTTGCTGGCGCAAACCCTGATCGCCTCGACCCAGTCGTTCAGCCTGCTGGCGATTCCGTTTTTCATGCTGGCAGGCGAGATCATGTCGGCCGGCGGCCTGTCGCAAAAACTGATCCGCGTGGCCGATGTTCTGGTGCGCCATCTGCCGGGCGGCATGGGCCATGTGACGGTGGTGTCGGCCTGCATATTCTCGGCGATTTCCGGTTCAGCGCCGGCCACCACGGCGGCGATTGGCGTGATCATGATTCCGGCGATGGTCGCCAAGGGCTATGGCCGCGGCTTCGCCACCGCGCTTTCGGTCAGCGCCGGGGTGTTGGGCCCGCTGATTCCGCCCTCGATCGCCGCGGTGATCTGGGGCGTGATCGCCGAGCAGTCGATCGCGCGCCTGTTCATGGCCGGGGTCGGCCCGGGTCTGCTGCTGGCAGCCGGCCTGATGGTGATCACGTATTTTCATGCGCGACGCCACGACATCCCGCGCGAGCCGCGCGCCTCCGCGCGCGAAATCGGCACGGCGCTGCGCGAAGGGGGGTGGGCGCTGGCCGCGCCGGTGCTGGTGCTGGGCGGAATTTATGGCGGGGTTTTCACGCCGACCGAGGCGGCGATCGTGTCCTGCGTCTACAGCCTCCTGGTCGGCATGTTCATCGAAAGGAAGCTGCGCCTTTCCAATCTGCCCGACCTGGTGCTGCGCGCCATGCGTATCACCGCGATGGTCATGTTCATCATCGCGGCTTCCGCCGGCTTCGGCTGGCTGGTGGCGCAGGAGCAACTGGCGCTCAAGCTGGCGACCTGGCTGTCGGCCAGCATTTCCGAGCGCTGGATCATGCTGCTGGTGATCAACCTGTTCCTGTTCGTGATCTGCTCGGTGATGGACGAGATCGCGGTGATGGTGATCCTCGGGCCGCTCTTCATCGCCTTGGCTGCCAAGTTCGGTATCGACCCGATCCACTTCGGCGCGATCATCGT
>JAYTDE010000657.1:0-3197 GCA_043736195.1 Burkholderiales bacterium
CGACCATTGCAGGTGAGCACGTGGCGCGGGTCGATCAGGCCGGTGGCCTTGACCTGCAGACGTTCCAGTGATGAATCGACATAGCGCGCGGTGCCGGCAGCGGTGCTTTCCTCGCCCAGCACGTTCCACGGTTCGAGCGCGTTGCGCAGTTCGACATTGACGCCGGCGGCGGCGAACTCGCCATAGCGCGGAAAACGGAATTCCAGGTGCGTGTCGAACCAGTCGGCCGACAAGCCGAAGCCGGCGTCGTTCAAATCGGCAATCACGTCGGCGAAGTCCTGCCACACGAAGTGCGGCAGCATGAAGCGGTCGTGCAGTTCGGTGCCCCAGCGCATCAAGGTCTGCGGGCGGAACGGGTGGCGCCAGAAGCGCGCCACGAGCGCGCGCAACAGCAATTGCTGGGTCAGCGACATGCGCGCGTGCGGCGGCATTTCGAAAGCGCGCATTTCCAGGAGGCCCAGGCGCCCGGTGGCCGAATCCGGCGAGTACAGCTTGTCGATGCAGAATTCGGTGCGATGGGTGTTGCCGGAGGAATCGATCAGCAGGTTGCGCAGGATGCGATCGATTTTCCACGGTGGGCAGGCACCCGCGCCCGCGGCCGCCAGGCGGTCGATTTGGGCGAATGCGATCTCGATTTCGTAGACCGAATCGTTGCGTGCCTCATCAATCCGCGGCGCCTGGCTGGTCGGGCCGATGAACATGCCGGAGAACAGGAACGACAGCGAGGGGTGGTTGTGCCAGTAGCCGATCAGGCTCTTCAACAGGTCGGGTCGGCGCAGGAAGGGTGAATCGAGCACGGTGGCGGCGCCCATTACCAGATGATTACCGCCGCCGGTACCGGTGTGCTTGCCGTCGACCATGAATTTTTCGGTGGTCAGGCGCGTCAGATGTGCCTGCTCATAGAGGAAGGTGGTGTTGGTCACCAGTTCGTCCCAGTCGTGCGCCGGTTGCACGTTGACTTCCAGCACGCCAGGGTCGGGCGTGATGCGAAATTGCTCCAGGCGCGGATCGCGCGGCGGCTCGTAGCCTTCGACCACCACCGGAAGTCGCATGTCGGAAGCCGTGGCCTCGACCGCGGCCACCAGTTCGAGATAGTGCTCCAGGTTGGCCATTGGCGGCATGAAGATATAGAGCACGCCATGGCGCGCCTCGGCGCACATGGCCGAGCGGGTGATCCAGCCAGCCGATTCGAGAAAGCCGGCCGGCGCATCCGGCGTCCCCGGCGCTACCGGCGCCCGATCGTCGAGCCAGGCGCCGTGATTGCGCGCCCGGTCCTGCGGCGATTGAAACAGTCGGGCGATCTCCTGGTGTACCGGCAGGCGCGCAAAGGCCTGGGTTTGGTCCGGCTCGTGAATCCACGGCTGGTCCGTAGGCTTGGCCCAGGGCTGCGAATCGAGCGGCAAACGCAGGCCGATCGCCGAATCGCCGGGAGTCAGGTAGCACCGTTCCTCACGCAAGAACCAGGCGCCGCTTTGCCAGCGCAATGTGGCATCGGTACTGCGCTTGATCGGCAGCACGTGGCCGGCCACCTTGTCGAGCCCCTGGCTGAAGACCTTGCGCAGTCGTTCGCGCTCCAGCGGGTCTTCAAGGCGGGAGTCGAAGGGATCGACATTGGTCGGCAGGCGACGCTCGCGCCACAGGTAGTACCAGGCGTCTTCGAAGGCGGGGAATACGTATTTTGGGTCAAGTTCAAGGCGTGCGGCCAGGTTCTGCAGAAACACGGCCGCGTGTTGCTCGGTGGCGCCATAGTCCGCGCTTTCGTCGGCGAACAGGGTGGCGTCGCCCCACACCGGTTCGCCATCGCGCCGCCAGAAGCAGGCGAGCGACCAGCGTGGCAATTGCTCGCCGGGATACCACTTGCCCTGGCCGTAATGCTTGAGGCCGTGCGCTGCGTAGCGCTCCTTCATGCGATCGAGCAGCTTGGCGCCCAGGCCGCGCTTGGTCGGACCCATCGCATCGGTATTCCACTCAGCAGCGTCGGGGTCGTCGACGGCGACGAAGGTCGGCTCGCCGCCCATGGTCAGGCGTACATCATCCGCCTTCAGTTGAGCGTCAATCTGATGGCCCAGGGTTTCGATCTGTTTCCACTGTGCATCGGAATAGGGCAGGGTGACGCGTGGCGTCTCGAAAATCCGCGTCACCTGCATGTTGTGCTCGAATTCCACCTCGCACTCGTCAGTAGCGCCGGTGATCGGCGCGGCATTGCCGGGGTCGGGTGTGGCCGCCAGGGGAATGTGCCCTTCGCCGGCGAACAGCCCCGAAGTCGGGTCCAGCCCGACCCAGCCGGCGCCCGGCAAATACACCTCGCACCAGGCATGCAGGTCGGTGAAATCGACCTCGGTGCCCGAGGGGCCGTCAAGCGACTTCACGTCCGCCGTGAGCTGGATCAGGTAGCCCGAGACAAAGCGCGCGGCGATCCCCAGGTGGCGCATGATCTGCACCAGGAGCCAGGTTGAATCGCGGCAGGAACCACAGGCCAGTTGCAGCGTCTCCTCGGGCGTTTGTACCCCGGGTTCCATGCGGATCAGGTAGCGCACGTCGGCCTGCAGACGCTGGTTCAAGGCCACCAGGAAGTCGTTGGTCGGCATGGCTGCGGTCGGCACGGCATCCAGATACTTCTGGAACAGCGGGGTTGCCGGCAGTTTCTGCAGGTAGGGCGCGAGCTCATGTGCCAGCGAAGCGTCGTACTTGAATGGAATCTGCTGGGCGTCGGGTTCGAGAAAAAAGTCGAACGGATTGATCACCGATACCTCGGCCACCAGATCGACCTCGATCTTCAGTTCGCGGGCTTTTTCGGGAAACACCAGCCGCGCCAGGTAATTGCCCTGCGGGTCCTGTTGCCAGTTGACGAAATGCCCGGCGGGCGTGACCTTGAGCGAATACGCCAGGATCGGCGTGCGCGAATGCGCGGCGGGGCGCAGGCGCACCACCTGCGGGCCGAGACCGACCAGCCGGTCGTAGCGGTAATGGGTGATGTGACGCAGGGCGACGTGAATTGACACAATGACTCCTAGGGAACTACCTTGGCATAAGCAAGTTGCATGCACACTTTGGGTCGATTCGAACATTTCGTGCGCGGCACGTAGGTTACCTCAGGATATGGCGCGAAGCAGATGTGTATATGGACAACAATCGGACGGATTGTTGACGATGTCCGAAGAATGACCGGCAAGCTGTGGTGGTCCTGGTCGAACGTT
>JAYTDE010000658.1:0-1834 GCA_043736195.1 Burkholderiales bacterium
TCCTGGGCGAACACTCGGCCGCCGGCGCCCACCACGCGCGCCAGCAATTCGGTGGTGTAGCCGCCACCTGCGCCCATGTCCAGCACCTGCATGCCGGGCCGAACGCCGCTCAAGGCGATCAATTGCGGTTGCTTGCGCCTGGGATCGATTTGCCGGTCGGCGTCTTCGCGGTCGGGGCTGGCGATCAGCGCGGCGTAGTCCACCGCCGCTGGCGGTGTGAGGGCGCATCCGGCAAGCAGGGCAGCGCAGCCCAGAAGGCTCGACAATTGCCGCATGCGACCAAAAGTCATGGCGAGTTTCCTTGAAGACGTCAATTCATACGCGGTGGTTTGGATGAGGCTCGAAGGGAATCGCACGCCTTCAAGCGCTTGACTGGCGCCATCGCGATCGACGTCAGCGGGCGCTGCCGGCTGCGCCCAGACTGTTGACCCAGGCGACGATGTCCCTGACTTCCTGCTGCGCGGGCTGCTTGGCCAGCATGCGCGCGGCAAGCGTCTTCATCTCGTCGTGCAGCGCGTGTTCGCGCAGCACATTGAGCATGTAGAGTTCAGGCGTGATGTCGTCGCTCGCCGCGCCAGCGCTCATGCTCTTGTATTGGTCGTGCGCCTGCTGCACGGCGAGTTTCTGTTCGGCACTCATGCCCGGCTTGATGCCGCGCACAGTCACCGCGCCCGGCCGCCCCACCTTGACGATCTGCATCAATTCAGGCGTTTGTGCCAGCGCCTGCGGCACCCCGCCCGGCAACTGGCTGGCCATCACTTTGCCGCTGATGACGCTGCCCTGTTTGCGGGCGGCGTTGAATTCGGCCGGCCCTTCCCACAGCTCCTGGCGCCCGCCGTCGAAATACACCACGCGCAGTCGCGCACCGGCGTTCAAGCGAAAGTTGTCGCCTTCGCGCACCTTCATGAATGCGCTTGCCCGCGCGGCGCTGCCACCGGGGGCCTTGTATGCGACTTCGCCGGATAGCTGGTTGACCAATCCGACATCGTCAGCGGCGAGGGCGCCGCCGGTCGCCGCAGCCAGCAGTAGCGAGCCAACAAGGGACAAGATGGCTTTCATGGGTAATCCTCCATAGGTGGCATGCAACTGATTATGCACCCGCAACCACCTCGGCGATTGCCGTGTCAGATGCGACAAACCGTGGCAATGCGCGCGACCGCTGCATTTGCGCTTGCGTGGTGCATCAGGCCAACGCCGCCCACAGCATGGTCAGCCCCGACAGCAGCAGCAATCCGTCCATCAGCGTCCTGAAGTACTCGGCATCGAGTTTGAGCACGAAGCGCTTGGCCAGGAACGAGCCGGCCATCAGGGAAGTGCCGATGATCAAGCCCTTGACGATGGCATCCAGCGGCAGGGCGCCGTAGCTGCGAAACACTACTGCCTTGCTCACATACACAGCCAGCGACCCGGCCGCTTCGGTGGCCAGATAGGCACCCTTGACCAGGCCATACGCCAGGAAGAAGGGCGCGTTGATCGGGCCGGTCGAAACCACGATGCCGGTGAGGAAGCCGATCACCAGGCCGATCACCGCCAGGTGCCACAACTGCAGCTTGAAGTTGCGCGCCAGCAGCGCCCGGCGGGCCGGAATCATCAACAGGAAAAAGGCGCCAAGGGTGCCTTCCATGATGCGCGGCGGCAGTACCAGGAGCGTGCGTGCGCCCAGCGCGGCGGCCGGAATGCCGGTGGCGGAATACACCGCGGTGGCGCGCCAATCGACGTAGCGCCACCACACCATGATGCGCGACAGGTTGGCCATCAAGGCGGCCACCGCCATGATCGGCACCGCCTGCAGCGGGCCGAACACCAGCACCAGCACCGGCATCAGCATGATCGA
>JAYTDE010000659.1:0-2486 GCA_043736195.1 Burkholderiales bacterium
GGGCCGATCCCGATCATGCGGGAGTCTGCACGTGCGATGGCGCTAAGCCAAGAACGGATCGACCACGCGAACCGCGCCGAAACGCTGGCCGTGGGTCAGGTCTTCGGTATATAGCGTATCGGCGCCGGCACGGAGCGCGGCTTCAATCACCATCGCATCCCAGATCGATAACTGGTGCCGAATCGACTTTTCGATGGCCGCGCCGACCAATGCCACGTCACTGTCGATCACCGGCCAGGCGGTATACGCCAGCAAAAGCGCCTGCGCGGTGATCGGCGGCATCTTCTGTTTGCGGGTCAGCGTATGGAACAGCTCGATCAGGACCTGGGTGCTGACGACTGCATTGCCAGCCGCCGACGCCTGTGCCACCAATGCCTTGGCGCGACGCATCTTGTCGGGAGCCGTCGCATCGGTGCAGTACACCAGCAGGTTGGTGTCGAAGAACACGAGCATCGCTTATTTGCCGCGGGGCGTCCTGCCGGCCTTGGCGCTTGCGCGGTCTCTGGTGCGAAAGTCGCCTTCATACAATTCCTCGCGCAGGGTCCGGCGGCGCCCGCCTTGAGGTGCGGGTGCGGGTTCAACGGCCGCGCGACTGCGCGATGTGGCGGCTTCCAACGCCGCCATCAGCCGCGCGGTGGCTTCCGCCCGCTGCTTTGCCAGCCCCTTGTCGGCCTCGTTGACATAGTTCTGCAGAAACTCGCGCACCTTGGCCGACAGGGATGTGCCCTGCTCAATGGCGCGGATGCGAGCTTGCCTGATGAGTTGCTCATCGACGGAAATGGTCAGGTTTGACATGGCAGGTCCGGGCTTGATGGACGAACCGAAAGCATACCACGTGAATACGTGAACATGTGTCGCGTATCAAGCTACACGTGATCGGCAGCCAATCAAGTGGATCGCCTCGAGGCAGCGCACGCTGGCCCAGGTCAATGCCCGCGATTCTGGCCGGGAATCAGCCTCGACGTCATGTATGCTATTTTGACGGGCACTGTATGCTACGCTGAACTCACGACTCTTCGCAACGAGCTTCACCCGGCCATGAAAAGAACCACCATATTCGCCGATGACACCATGCTCAAGGAGTTGAAGCGTGTATCGGATCTGGAAAAGAAGAGCCTGGCGCAAGTCATGCGCGAAGCCTTCGAGGCGCATCTTGCACGCAAGCTTGCGCCGCAATCCCGCTTCTCGTTCGCCGGCAAGTTCGACAGCCGCCGCAAGGACATCGCGGAAAAGCATGAAGAACTGCTCTGGACCGAACGCAAGTGAGCGTCTGTCTGGTCGACACCGGCATCCTCTACGCGTTGTTCGACCGCTCGGACCGCTGGCATGAGCGGGCGCTTGCGTTCGCCAACGGCTACCGTGGGCGCCTGCTGGTAGCCGCTTGCGCGGTGCCTGAAGCTGCATACCTGGTCAACAAGTACCTTGGTGTTGGCGCCGAAACGGAGCTGGTGCGTGCACTGGCGCGCGGCGATTTCGACATCGAAGATCTGGCGAAGAAAGACTACGGCCGCGCTGCTGACCTGATCGCGCAATACGAAAAACTCAACATAGGCTTTGTCGACGCGGCCAGTGTCGCGCTGTGCGAGCGCCTGAAGATCACCGATTTCGCCACCACCGACCGGCGGCATTTCTCGGTGATTCAAACGGTGCAGCGCCGCACACTCAATCTGTTGCCGGCCAATTGATGCGGTTTCCGGTGCGCCCCGCCGGCTTATTGCGAATCGACCTGCCTGCGCAGCACCTCTTCGCGCAGCAGCGCACGCCGCACCTTGCCGGTGGTAGTCATCGGAAACGCATCGACGGTCACCACCTGGCGCGGCGTCTTGAAGCTGGCGATCCTGCCTGAGCCAACGGCGCGCACGCCTTCGATTGAAACTATGCGCCCGGCGCGCGCGATCACGCACGCGACCGGCGCTTCGCTCACGTGCGCATCGGGCATGCCGACAAGCCTGACTCGGGCGACATCAGGGTGGCATTCGAGAAAGGCTTCGACCTCGGTCGGGTCGACATTCTCCGCCGACTTGCAGCATGTGCTTATAGCGGCCCATGGTGCGCAGAAAGCCGTCGGTGTCGATGGCCTGAGCGGTCTCCGCTGGCTCGCCGCAGTAGGCCGACATCACGCCATAGCCGCGTACCTCCGGGATGACCTCAGACGCGCACGCGCTCCGCCAGCCGCGCGATGCTTGCAAGCGCATCGGCGACCAGTTCATCGAAGATGCTGCGCGCCGGCCGCACCGTGGTGAGCCGGCCACCGCCCTGGCCAGCGGGATTGTTGATCAGGTCGTAGCGACCGGCGGCCAGTGCCGAGGCGCGGAATTCGCGCAGAAGTATCCATTGCAGGGGCATCGCCAGCGCCGGCAGGCCGGAGCGCTCCCAGCGTTCGATGAACACATTGCGCACATCGCGCGCCGGCTTGCCGGTATAGGCGCGGGTGACGATGAAATGCTCGCTGGCGGTGGCGGCGATTTCCTTTTTGTGCTCGGGGT
>JAYTDE010000660.1:0-5184 GCA_043736195.1 Burkholderiales bacterium
CTTGCTCCGCCATGGGTTCACGCGGATTTCCTCCCGCAAGCCTAAGGCACGGGTGGCTTGGGCAGGCCGGCTGGGACTGCGCGTGCGCGCCTGGCCTCGGCAACCACATGATCGAAAAACGCCCGCGCCACCACCGACAGGCGCTTGCCGCGCAGGGTTACAAAGTACCAGTCGTCATGCACGGGAAACCCGGCCACATCGAGAATCGCCAAGCCGTCGTGCTCGGGTGCGACATCCAGCGCATGGCGCGACAACACCGACACACCCAGACCGGCCGCAACCGAATGCTTGATCGCCTCGTTGCTGCCCAGTTCCATGCGCACATTGGGCACAAATCCGCTCTCGGCGAAAAACGCTTCGGTGCGGATACGGGTGCCCGAGCCGGCCTCGCGCATGATGAAACGCTCGTCGCGCATGCGCTGCATGTCGATACCGCTGCGACCCACCAGGGGGTGGGCCGCCGAGGCCACCATCACCAGCGGGTTGGCACGAAACGGGGTCTTCTCCACTTCCAGATCCGCCGGCGGCAGCATCATGATGTAGAGATCGTCGAGGTTGGCGCGCAGTCGCTCAACCAGTTGCGCGCGATTGGCGATTTCGAGCCGTACTTCAACCTCGGGATAGATTTCGCAAAACGGCCCCAGCAGTCCCGGCACGAAATACTTGGCGGTGGTCACGCACGCCACCTTGAGCAGGCCACGCTTCAGGCCGCGCATGTCGGCCACCGTCATCTCGAAGCGCGACCAGGTATCGAAAACCCCGCGCGACGCCGCCAGCAGTTCGCGCCCGGCATCGGTCAGGTTGACCGCCTTGCCGATCTGCTCGAACAAGGGCATGCCAACCGCTTCGGTGAGCTGGCGCATCTGCGCCGAAACCGTCGGTTGGGAGAGCGAGAGCTCTTCGGCGGCACGCGTGAATGAGAGGCGGCGCGCGACGCATTCGAAGACTTCGAGCTGGTGAAAAGTGACTTTCATCGTTCAAAAGGATTGGTTAACCAATTATGCATTTATTTTTCTCTATCTTACCCAACGAAACAGGGTGGTTTGACCCACGAGCCTGCCTGCGCCGAAAGAAATCATGGATGCGGCGCCTGTCAGCTAGCCGCGGCGCACGGTCGCCGCCTTCATCAGGTAGATGCTGGCGATGGTCGTCAGCCAGAGCGCGCCAACCGCGTAAATCACAGCGCCGCCCTGCCCGTTATCCAGCAGCCAACCGAAGGCCGATGGCGCCAGTGCGGAGCCTACATCGAGCCCGGAGTAGACGAATCCGTAGACCTTGCCGGTGCTGCCCTTGGGGGCTGCCGCACGCACCAGCAGATCGCGTGACGGATTGGTCAAGCCCGAGAAGAACCCGGCAGCGGCGAGAAAGCCGGGAATCGCCCATGCCGGCGGGCCCAACGCGGCGATGCATGTCACGCTCAATGCAGCCAGCGCCATGCCGGCCGCCGCCACATGCTCGTGATGCGTGGTGCGGGTGGTCAACGCGCCGCCACACAAGACCCCCACGCCGCTGGCGATCAGGAATGCTGTGAGTGCCGCCGCAGCCGACTGCGCCGAGATGGCGTAGGTCTGGCTGAGAATCGGAATGCCGAATGTCTGTACGCCGATCAGGCCGGCAGCCAGCAACAGGAAAAACAGGAAACACATGAGGATGGGCGCACTGAGCAACACCAAAACGCCTGCAGCCGGCGGCCGTGTCGCGGCCGCATCGGCGGCGCTCTCGGGAAGCGGTTGGAACAGGTCACTCTTGGCGATCACCAGCGCGAGCACCATGAAACCCAGAACGCCGGCGCCGATCAGCGCGCTGCGCCAGCCGCCGAACCACAGGGAGAAAGCGGTCATCACCGGTGGTGCCAGCGCCCAGCCGATGTTGCCGGTGATGCCGTGCACACTGAACGCGGGACCAAGTCGCCGCGTGCTGACGCTGGCATTGAGGATGCCGTAGTCGGCAGGGTGAAACATGCTGTTGCCGATACCGGCGATCACCGAGCACGCCAGCAGTGCCTCGAAATTGGGCGCCAGGCCCATCAAGCCGACCCCGCCGGACATCAGCCCCAACCCGGCATACAGCACCGGGCGCGCACCGAAGCGATCAACCGCGAAGCCCGCCATGGTCTGGCAAATGCCGGATGCCACAAAGAACAGCGTCGACGCCAAACCAAGCTGGGTGAACGAGATGCCCCAGTCGTGGCGGATCGAAAGAAACAGGGTAGGCATCGCCAACTGCAGAAAATGCGACAGGCCGTGCGCCACGCCGATCACGCTGATCACCGCCACATCACGCGGCGCAGGTTGTATCGGGATTGCGGTCATCAAAGAATCGAAAGGTTTTGCAAGCCGTCGAACAAAAGCTTGCTGCCGGTCAGAAAAATGCAGGTCTGACCAATGCGGTAGAACTGCTCGGTTGTGAACTTGCCCTGCAGCCACATGCCCAGTTTGATGCCGATCGGCACCAGTGGGCAGAGTATCAGGGCGGTTCCCAGGTTGGTGAGATTGATCTGCCCCAGCATTGCATAGGGCGGCAGCTTGATCAGGTTTAGATAAGCGAAGAATACGCCATTGGTCGCCACCAACGCCGCCTTCTCCAGGCGCAATGGCATCAGATACACCAGTGCCGGAGGGCCACCCGCATGCGCCACGAAGCTGGTGTAGCCGCCGATGGAGGTCCAGAAACTGCCGCGCGCAAGGCTCGCGGCCGCCGGCTTGGGCGCGGAGGGCGTAAGCCAGCGTGAAAGGGGGTACACCACCGCGATCAGGCCGACGATGATGCGCACCAGGTTCTCGTCGAGTGCGCGAAAAGTCGCCCAACCGATGGCCGTACCGATCAGCCCGCCTCCCAGCATGGTGGCCAGAACTTTGAAGTCCGCCTTGCGCCAGAACTGCGTGAGCCCGAAGAAATCCATGAAAATCAGGATCGGCAGCATCACACCGGCAGCCTGTAGCGGCGAAATCGCCAGCGCCAGTAGCGGTACCGAGAGACCCGAAAACGCCCCGGCGAAGCCGCCCTTGGAAATGCCGGTCAACAGGATCGCGGGTATCGCCGCCAGGTAAAAGGCCGGGCTGTCGATAAAGTTCAAATCGGGCCCATCAGAGTGGCGCACGCATGCTTACATGCGGGATATCGACTTCGAGAAACTCCGGGCCGAACGCGACGAATCCGTGCTCCGTGTAAAACGCCGCGATATAGGTCTGCGCGTTGAGAACGATTGCCGAAAAGCCTTGCTGGCGCGCCTCATTCATGAGGCTGGCGAGGATGAGTCCACCGGCTCCGCCGCGACGCGCCTGTGGCAGCACCGCCATGCGCCCGATGTGCCCGACGCCGGCGTGGTCGGGGTCGAACTGCGCGGGCAACAGGCGCCCGGTGCCGATCGCCGTGCCGCGCGTATCACGTGCGACCGCGTGGACCGAAAGCGAATCCCACTGATCCCACTCGAGTTCGCGCGCAATCCGCTGCTCGACTACGAAGACCGCTTCGCGTACCCGGCGCGCGTCGCAGCCCAGCACATCCCAGGTGCCGACAAGCACCTGCGCGGCACACGCCTTTGAGGGATCTGTCACCGTCAAATTATAATCGCCGTCCACTGACAGACCGTTAGTCACGAAGGAATGGCGCGATGCTGCATAGCCGCTGGGCCGCCGCAAGCATGGCAGCGCAGGATCCGCTGGCACAGGCCCTGCACGCCGCGCGCCTGATCGGCGTGCAACCCGAATTGGTGCTGCACGGCGGCGGCAACACCTCGGTCAAGCTCGAACGCGAAGGGCGACCGGTGCTCTACGTCAAGGGCAGCGGTGCGGACCTGGCGCAGGTCACCGCACGCGACTACACTGCGCTGGACCTGGCCGCGACCCGAGCCTTGCTGGATGATGCCAGCCTGGACAACAGCACCATGTATGCCGCACTGGCGCCCCATGTGCTCGACCACAATGCGCCGCGGCCGTCGATCGAGACCCTGATGCACGCCGGCCTGCCGCCGGCGCACGTGATCCATACGCATGCCGCGCCAATTCTGGCGATCGCCAATACGCGGCGCGCCGCGCTGCATCTGCGCGCCGCCTTCGGGGCCGGCGCACCGGTGGTTGGCTATCATCATTCGGGCGTCGCGCTGGCGCGCGCCTGTGTGGCCGCCTGGCGCGCCGCCGACGCGTCCTCTGCCGAGGGGCTGATTCTCGCGCACCACGGCGCAGTCACCTGGGGATGCAGCGCCGGTGAAGCCTACGAGCGCATGCTGGAGGTGGCCAATCGCGCCGATGCCTACCTCGCCGCCCACGGCGCAGCGGACGCAACGCTCGACTACGCGCCCCGGCCCGCGGTGTCGCTGCAAACGCTGCTGGCGATCGCACGCCTGCGTGCCGGCGCTTGCCGCGTCGCCGGCCGCGCGCTGGTGGCCACGCTGCGCGACGACGCCGCGATCGACGCCTTCGCGCGCCGCGCCGATCTCGCCGACATCACCAGCCACGGCCCATCCACACCCGGGCACGCGATCTTCACCAAGCGGCTGCCGCTGCTCGGTCGCGATGTGTTCCGCTTCGCCTCGGCCTATCGCAGCTATCTTGGCGACAGCACGGTGGTCGACTGCGCGCCGCGCATCGTGCTCGACCCTGGGTTCGGCATGCTCGCCCTGGGGGTCACCAAGCGGTATGCCGACATCGCTGCCGACGTCTTCGCGCACGATGCCGCAATCATGGTGCGGGCGACCGCGCTTGATCAGTACGCGACCATCGAACCTGCCTTGATGCGCATGGCGGAGATCGAGTACGCCGGTTTCGAAGCTGGCGTGGCCCGCGCACAACCACTGGCAGGCCGGGTATTCGTCATTGATCGCGCGCTGGAACGCAGCGCGATGATCGCCCACCTGCTCGAACGCGGTGCCGCCGTCGCCGCACTCGCGGCAACGCCACAAGTCACCACCCTGTTCGACAGCCCCGGCTATCTCGGCCTCGACTCGACTGCCACAGGCGCCGCTGTCCAGGCGTGCGACGCTGTCGTGCGCCAGGTGGTGCGGGCCTTCGGCGGGGTCGACGTGGTTGACACCGCCGCAACCTGGCAAACAGTCTTTGGTCCATTCCTCGAGATCGGCAATGGCTGAAATCCAGACCCTGCGCTGGGGCGCGGGCGCCAATCCGGCGCTTGAGTTGATCGACCAGCGCGTACTGCCACGCCGCATCGAATGGCGCAGCTACGGAC
>JAYTDE010000661.1:0-3226 GCA_043736195.1 Burkholderiales bacterium
TGCAAGCGGGCCAGACCTTCGACTACTCTCTGCCCGGCTATCCGGGCGTGGCAACCGGGACAGTGCACAACCCGAACCGCATCACTGTCGCCTACGGCGCGACGCCGTCCACCTGGGTTCGCCAGTAAGCGCCGCTACCAGGCGTCTGCGCGCGGCGGCTCAGCCGGCGTTGCGCAGCGCCAGCGCGCCGCCCTTGAGGCGGCCGCGATACTTTCTGTCGCCCGCTTCCAGTTCAATAGTCTCGCCGCGTACCCGGCCCTTGAGTTCCAGGGTGGCGTCGGCGGTCTTGAGCGTGCCGCTCAGCATCTGAAACTCCTGTTTCAGCGTCACCTCGCCCTGCGCCACCTGATAGGTGCCGGCCACCTGGCGCGGCACCACCCAATACAGCACGGTGCAGTAGGCGCTCTCGCAGCCGGGTTGCCCGACCAGGTCGGCCCGCGCATCCGGCTCCCATTCACCCATGGTGAAAGTATTGGAGACGATGCGGGTGCCGGGCTTGAGGGTGAGGATCTTCGGCCTGAGCTTCAGGTTGATGTCGGTCAGAAGGAACATGGTGACTACGCTGGCACGCTCGAAGCTGGTCTCGAACAGATCGGCCTTGACGAAGCTGGCCTTGCCCGACACGCCGGCTTTTAGGGCGGCGCGCTTGGCCAGTTCCACCATGTCGGGGTTGTATTCAACGCCCATGGCACGCGCACCGCGCCTGGCCGCGGTGATCACGGTACGGCCGTCGCCGGAGCCCAGGTCCATCACGTAATCCTTCGGTCCCACGCGCGCGATGTCGAGCATCCTGTCGACCACCACCTGCGGCGTCGGCACCCACACCACGTCCTTGCCTTCCTGCCCCGAACGCGGCTCGTAGGCCGCCGCCGGGGCGTTCGGCGCGGGCGGGGTCTGGGCATGGGCCAAGCCTGCGACAGATGCAAAGAGGAAGACGGCGAGGCGAAAAGAAGCGGTGGCGGACATCGATAGGCTCCCGAGGGCTTTAGTGCTGGATTGGGGATTATGCAGGAGATGCCCAGGCCAGCGGCCCCACCACCAGTCGATGGCGCTTCTCCCGGCACCGGTTCGGCGCTCAGCATGCCGCTACGCCGCCAGCGGCCCGCAGGGAAATTTCGTGGGCAGGCTACGCAGAACCGCCATCGCGCTTGCGGCGCAGTCGCCAGGCGAGATCGGCAAACGGATGGTGCACAGCGCCCGGCACCTCGGCCTGCGCACCACCACCCGCCTGCGCATCCAGCACGCGGGCGTGCTCATTGTCATGGCAATACAGGCACAGAAGTTCCCAGTTGCTGCCGTCCTTCGGGTTGTTGTCGTGATTGCCGTCCTTGTGGTGAACGGTCAACTCGCGCAAGCGCGAAGCCGGAAACTCGCGCGTGCAGCGCGTACACAGCCAGGGTAGCAACTTGAGTGCCTGCTCGCGGTAGCTGCTCATGAGTCGATTGTTTTCAAGCGGCCCGGGGCGATTCGAATTCCGCAGGAGTCCAGTCCAGCAGTTCGGCAAGCCTCAAGATGACCCAGCCTGCTTCCTGTGGACTGAAACCGGACGCGTCCGCCAACAAGCCTCGATGGCAACGCAGCAGAATCTCCTGTTCGGGCAGATTCTCCTTGAACGCCCAGGTTTGCGCATGCTGGACCAGCGCCTGCGCCATGTCCTCGCATTGCTCGTAGCGTGCCAGTACCACCGTATGCGAGGCGTCGGGCTGGCTGCGCCCCGGCCTGACAAAGAGGGCGATGAACGATTGCGCAATCTCGATCTGGTTTTCGTCCGACATGCTGGGTGAACCTACTTTCCGAAATGGCGTCCGCGACGCGGGCGCGCGGCGGGTTGCGGCGGCCGGGCTGCCACCACCGGCTGCCAATCACTGCCCGTCACACGGCGTCGACCATGCGCAGAAACCTCTGGCAAGGTACGCGACATTATCCACCGCGCGTCGCGCTTGCCGCCACGCAGGGTCGCCCAAGGTCGTATTGCGCGCGGACTCACTGAAGAACCGCCCCCGATCGAAGGCGGTGCGGCGCAACGCATCGGATCCATGTCACCAGCCACGCCGCCGTCACTGGTGATGCCACCGCTGACGCACTGCGAACGGGCAAGGCAGTGTCGCTTCGCACCAGGCCGGTGCGTGGGACAATGCGACCCAGGCGTTGGAAACTTGGGCGCTTTCTTCGCTGAATCAGCAGCTTGGCGACATCAACAACAAGCATGCAAGAGCGGCATGCCCCTTGCGCTACCTTATTCATCCGCCGCCATCGCGATTCAGGCAATATGCATCCCTCACCCGCCCCGACAGCCTTCTCACATGGAGCATCACCATAAGATGAAAACCGCCGCCCGCCTCCTGCTGATCGCCACAGCGCTTGCCCTGAGCCCTTTAAGCTTCGCGCAATCCTGGCCCACCAAACCGGTCAAGCTGATCATCCCCTTCCCGCCCGGCGGCGCCTCCGACTACGTCGGCCGCGTCATCGGCCAGGTGCTGTCGGACGCCTGGGGTCAGCCGGTGGTGATGGAAAACCGTGGCGGCGCCGGTGCGACCGTGGGCACGTCCGCCGTGGCCAAGGCCGCGCCGGACGGCTACACCCTGCTGATGGGCGTCAATGCCGGCATCGTCATCGCGCCGCACGTGTATTCCCAGCTCAACTACGACCCGCTGAAGGAACTGGTGCCGGCGGCGGGCTTCGCGGTGTCACCGATGGTGATGGTGGTGCCCGCCGACCTGCCGATCAAGAGCGTGGCCGAGTTCATCACCATGGCGCGCGCCAAACCCGGCTCGGTGAGTTTCGCCTCCTCCGGCTCCGGCGCGTTGCCGCATTTGACCACCGAGAAGTTCCGGCTCGCCGCCAAGCTGGAGATGCTGCATGTGCCCTACAAGGGTTCGGGCCCGGCATTGGTCGATCTGCTCGCCGGCCGCACCCAGATGATGATGGATATCATCGTCTCGGCGCTGCCGATGGTGCAATCGGGAAAATTGCGCGCGCTGGCGGTCACCACCGCAAAGCGCGACGCCGCCCTGCCCGGCGTGCCGACCATGATCGAAGCCGGCCTGCCGGGCTTTACCGCCGAGCAGTGGTATGCGGTGTTCGCCCCCACCGGTACGCCGCCGGCGATTCTTGCGCGCATCCAGAGCGACCTGGCGCGCGCCATGCAGTCGCCCGAGCTGCGCGACAACTTCTCCAAGCGCGGCGCCGACGCGGCCTTTGTCGAAGGCGCACGCTTCGCCGAAAC
>JAYTDE010000662.1:0-1891 GCA_043736195.1 Burkholderiales bacterium
GCGATCATGCATGCGCGCGCCAGGTCGAAGCGGGCATCCGACCCGGGCGGCAGCACCAGCAGCAGGGTCTCGCGGAATGCCGGCGTTGCCGACAGCGACTCGTCGGCGCAATTGCCGGCGGTGAGCGCCAAGTCGATCTCGCCGGCCAGGAGGCGGTCCTGCAGCGCGCGCGCGGTGCCGGTCGACAATTCGATGTGTGTATCGGGGCATTGCTTGTGAAAGCGCGCCAGGATGTCCGGCAGGCGGGTGGCCGCCGTGCTTTCCATCGCGCCGATGCGCAGCAGCCCGGCGGCCGGGGTGCCGCTCAAACCGGCGCGCACCTCTTCGGCCAAGAGCAGCAACCTGCCGGCCGATTCATACAGGCGCCGGCCTTCGGGGGTGAGCAGCATGCGGCGCCCGCTGCGCTCGAACAACTGGCGCCCGAGGTCCTGTTCTAGGTTGCGGATGCGCGCCGACAGGTTCGATTGCACGCGGTTGACCTTGGCAGCCGCACGGGTGACGCCGCCTTCGTCGACCACTGCCTTGAAGATGCGCAGATCCGCCAGATTCATCTGGCAAATGTATCACTTAATGTGATGTAAATTATCAATTTAATTCGTTTTTACTGAATCAACGCATGGCGCATAATGATGCCTTTCCAGCACCAGCCATCACGGCGCGAGGACTCTTCAATGTCATTGCCAGTCACTTCGATCACACGCGCCTTCGGGCTTGGCCTGCCGGTCATCCAGGCGCCGATGGCCGGTGGTGCCACCACGCCGGAACTGGTGGCCGCGGTCAGCAACGCCGGCGCTTTGGGCTCGTTCGCGGCGGCCACGCTGTCGCCGCAGGCGATTAGCGCCGGGGTCAAGCGCATTCGCGAACTCACCGATCGGCCCTTCGGCGTCAACCTGTTCGTGCTGGAATCACCGCGGCCGGAGCCAGCTGCGATCGTGCGCGCCAATCGTTTGCTGGCGCCGTTCCGCGCCGAACTGGGCTTGCCGCAAGACGCGCCGCCGCTTACGCGCTATTGCGAGGATCCGCATGAACAGTTCGAGGCGCTGCTGGAAGCGCGGCCGGCGCTGGCCAGCTTCGCCTTCGACGTGCACAGCGCCGCGCAGGTCGAACGCCTGCACGCCGCCGGCTGCCGGGTGGCGGGCTCGGCCACCAACGTGGCCGAGGCGCGCGCCTGGGAGGCAGCGGGTGCCGATTTCGTCTGCGCCCAAGGCATGGAAGCGGGTGGTCATCGCGGCACCTTCATCGGCGCCTACCAGGACTCCCTGATCGGGGGCATGGCACTGGTGCCGCAGATCGTCGACGCGGTGCGCGTTCCGGTGATCGCCGCCGGCGGCATCATGGATGGTCGCGGCATTGCGGCGGCACTGATGCTGGGCGCGGCGGCGGCGCAAATGGGCACGGCGTTTCTGCAATGCGTCGAGTCCGGTATTCACCCGGCCTGGAAGGAGGCCCTGCGCGGCGCTAACGATACTTCGACGCAGGTCACGCTGGCGTTTTCCGGGCGCATGGCGCGCGGCATCAACAATGATTTCATGCGCCGCATGGCCGCGCATCAGGAAGATGTGCCGGCCTACCCGGTGCAGAACGCGCTAACCGGCGAAATGCGCGCCGCCGCCGCGCGCGACAACCGGGCGCAGTACATGAGTCTGTGGGCCGGGCAGGGTGTGGCGCTGGCGCGCACTGTGGGCGCCGCCGAACTGATCGACGCGCTTGGCGCGGAATTGCGCACCGCCCTGGCGCGCGGGGGGGCGTCAGCCTGATACTGACTACGGCGTTTGCTTCAGCCCTGCGAGCGCAGCTCCACGGCGGTGGTCAGCCACTTGCGGATGCGGTTGGCGTCACCGATGCGCGACAGCTTGCCCCATGAATCGAGCAGGACGAAGGTGAGGGAGCG
>JAYTDE010000663.1:0-4676 GCA_043736195.1 Burkholderiales bacterium
GCGCGGGTGGGCAACATGCAAGATTTCGAGCGCGACTTTCATGTCGAGAACCTGATCAAGCTGGAGCAGAACTATCGCTCGTACGGCAACATCCTCGACGCGGCCAACGCGCTGATCAAGAACAACGGTTCGCGCCTGGGCAAGAACCTGTGGACCGATCAGGGCCATGGCGAGCCGGTGCGCGTATTCGAGGCGCAGACCGACCTGGACGAAGGGCGTTGGCTGGTAGGCGAGGTCAAGACGCTCATCGCCGAGGGCGCACGACGCAGCGAAATGGCGGTGCTGTATCGCTCCAACGCACAATCGCGCGTGATCGAGCAGATGCTGTTCGCCGAGGGCATCGCCTACAAGGTATATGGTGGCTTGCGCTTTTTCGAGCGCGCCGAGGTCAAGCACGCCATCGCCTATCTGCGTCTGCTGGCCAACCCGGATGACGATACCTCTTTTTCACGGGTGGTCAATTTTCCAACGCGCGGCATCGGTGCACGCTCGCTGGAGCAACTGGGCGACGCCGCCGGCCGACGTGACATGGCCAACCCGGCGGGGATCTCCCTGTATCGCGCGGTATCGATGCTCAGCGGCAAGGCCGCCAGCTCTCTCGGCGCTTTCAATCAGTTGATCGACAGCATGCGCGCGGCGACCGATGGTCTGCCCCTGCCCGAAGTGATCGATCACGTACTCGAACATTCGACCCTGCGCGCGCACTACAAGAACGACCGCGAAGGTCGCGAGCGGCTGGAGAACCTGGATGAGCTGATGAATGCCGCGGCGAATTTCACCCAGGAAGACGAAGACAGCCTGACCTCGTTTTTGACCCACGCGGCACTGGAATCCGGCGACAACCAGGCGCATGACGGGCAGGATGCGGTGCAACTGATGACGGTGCACTCGGCCAAGGGCCTGGAATTCAACCAGGTGTTCATCACCGGCCTGGAAGACGGCTTGTTCCCGCACGAAAATTCGATCATGGAGCGCAATGGCCTGGACGAGGAACGTCGCCTCATGTACGTGGCGATCACGCGCGCGCGCAAGCGCCTGTATCTCTCGTTCGCACAAACCCGCATGCTGCACGGCCAGACCCGCTACAACATGAAATCGCGCTTTTTCGATGAATTGCCGGAGGCCCTGCTCAAATGGCTGACGCCGCAAATCTCGGCCAAGCGCGGCAACCTGTGGCAAGGCGACGCAGACTTTGCCGCCGCGGCGCGCCCGGCTTATGCCAAACCCAAGGCAGCCAACGATTCAGGCTATCGCATCGGGCAAAACGTGTTGCATGCCAAATTCGGCAATGGCGTGATCGTCGATGCCGAAGGGTCGGGCCAGGAGGCGCGCCTGCAGGTGAACTTCGGCCGCAACGGCGTCAAATGGCTGGCGCTGGCCTACGCCAAGCTGGAGCGGGTGTAGGCCGCCTCCAGGCTTGCGCGCTCAGGCCGGCAGCACCGGTTCAGGCGCGCTCTCCGCCGGCTCCGCGAAGATCGCCACGTAGCTTGAATAAAACGAGCAGATCATCGCGCAGGCCACAGCCAGCATGTAGGGCGTGATGATGAGCGCGGTCAGCGCCGCACTGCCTTCGCGACGCGGCAGGATGAAGCCGAAAAGCAGGCCCAGCAGCAGCGGTATCACACCGGCAAACAGTGCCCAGCCCAGGCCGTAGACCAGGAAGGCGCGGGTATTGCGCAACCCTGCGAAAAAACTGAAAAACACCGCCTTGATCGGGGTCATGCCATGCCACAGGCACAGGGCAGGGGCGAACCAGAATGCCAGCATGAGTGGCGCGTAAAGCAGGAGTGCCAGCATGCCCGCCTGTTGCAGGGCGGAATTACGCACCATCTCCTCGGACAACCTGCCACCCAGCAGCATCAGTCGAAACAGCACGCCGCCGTCGATCAGTGCGGACACCGCCAGCAACAAGGCAAGCGCCAGCGTGTAGGCCACGCCAAGGATGATTTGCGGCAGCGTATTGGTGCGAAACGGGCTGATCAAAAGCGTAGGCAGCGGCACCTGCTTTTTCTGCGCCGCGCGACACGCCAGCATGAAGCCCGCGGAGAACCCCGGAATCAACGCGGTAGCCACCAGCGGACCGACGGCCGGCAGGTTGCTCACCAGCACCAGGCACAGCCAGTAAAAGAGCAGGGTCAAGAGCCAGATCGCCGGATGGGTGCGAAACAAGGCGAAGCCGTGCAATACCCACAGCCAGCCATGCAGCGCCGGAACCGTCTTTACTTCCATGATGTGGCCTTGTCTTGCGCGAGGGTCGAAGCGGCCGCACATGCGCGCGACCTCTCCCGCCATTTTACGCGATCGGAAATCCGCGGCGCGGCACGTATTCTCAAGCAAGCCACGGCGCCGCCAGTGCGCGACGCATCTGCAGAACGCGCTGGAAGTGGCCTGGGTCGTGCGGCGTGATCATGAGACCACTGCGCGGCCGGTGAAAATCGAATAGCCGGGACAGCCAGAAGCGCAGGGCGGCGGCGCGCAGCATCACGTTCCAGGACGCCCGCTCGGCCGCCAGCAAGGGCCGTACCGCGTTGTATGCGCTGAGGAATTCACGCACTTCCGATTCGACCAGTGCGCCCGTCGCGTCACCCTCGCGCACGATGCACCAGTCGTTGACGCAAACCGCGATATCGAACTGCAGGCAGTCGAATCCGGCGAAATAGAAATCGATGAAGCCGCCGAGTTTGTCGTTCGCGAACAGGACGTTGTCGCGAAACAAATCGGCATGCACCGGCCCGCGCGGCAAGGCGTCATGGCGGTGGCTGGCCTGAAACGCGAGTTCCTCTTCGAGCAGCAGGCGTCCGCCAGCATCCATGAACGGCTTCACCCGCGGTGCGGTCACGGTCCACCAGTGCGGCCCGCGCGGATTCTCCTGGAAACCCGAAAAACTGGCACCGGCAAGGTGCATGCGCGCCAGCATGCTGGCCACCTGCGCGCGTTCCCCGGCTGCCGGGGTCATATGCGAGGCGCCACGCAGGCGCCGCACGATGGCTGCCGGTTTGCCCTTCAGGGCGCTGAAATTGCGTCCGACGCGATCCACGATCGGTCCCGGGCAGGGAATGCCTGCCCGCTCCAGGTGGGCCGTGAGATCCAGGTAAAACGGCAACTCAAGCGCGGTCAACTTCTCGAAGATCGTCAGGACGTATTCACCTGCCGTGGTGGTGAGAAAGAAATTGCTGTTTTCGATACCCGAGGCAATGCCTTCAAGGGCAACCAGACGGCCGATATCGAATCCTGCCAGCCAGGGCGCGAGTTCGTCGGAAGTGACGGGCGTGAAAACGGCCATGGTCGAAACTTTACCGCCAGGCGCCAAGGCCTGTGCCGCGGATCAGAACGTGCCGATCACCCACATCGGGACACTGAGGTTATGCGCATCCGCCGGGCCCTGCGTCGGCGAGGAAAACTGGCCATCACCCTTTTGGTCGATCAACAGATACGCGGTACCACCCGGTGGCGTCACGCGCACCATGTAAAGCCGGCCGCGCATGCGGAACTCCTCGACCTTGTCGCCGCCACGCTGGAGAATCGTGATCTGCGGCTCAAGCGTCGGATCGATCGTCATGCGCGGCGGTGGCGGCACGTCAGCCAGCGGCTCGAGTTTCTGGCCCGCCTGTTGCGCCTGTACCGAAAATGCCATCAGGCCGGCAAGTGCCAAGGTGCGGATGGGTGCTCGATGTGTTTTCATGATGACCCCGATTGTAGCAAGCGCGCCCGCTTCACAGGGCCAGGAGACCTTCCCGTTCGGCCGCCGAAGGCGAGAAGCCACGCGCTGCGTAGAACTTGAAGATCGCCTCGACAATCTGCGCGGGCTCATCGATGACCTGCAGCAGATCAAGGTCGCGCGCCTCGATCATGCCGCCGCCGACCAGGTCGCGTCTGATCCAGTCGAGCATGCCTTGCCAGAATGCCTGGCCGACCAGGATGATCGGCATCCTTGGCGCCTTGCCAGTCTGGATCAGCGCCAGCGCCTCGGTCAGTTCGTCCAGGGTACCGAAACCGCCGGGCATGACCACATAGGCACAGGCGAACTTGACGAACATGTATTTGCGCGCGAAGAAATGCTTGAAGTACAGCGCGACATTCTGGAAGGCGTTGGCATGCTGTTCGCGCGGCAGTTCGATGTTAAGCCCCACCGAGGCGCTCTTGCCGTGAAAAGCGCCCCTGTTCGCGGCCTCCATCACACCCGGCCCCCCGCCGGAAATCACCGAAAAACCGGCGTCCGACAACAGGCGTGCGATCTGCTCGGCCTGCGCTGCCACCGGGCTGTCGGCCTTGATGCGGGCCGAGCCGAAAATCGATACCGCTGGACGCAGGGGTTCAAGGCGTTCGGTGGCCTCGACGAACTCTGACATAATTCCAAAGAGGCGCCAGGCCTCAAGCGCCGAATGGTCCGCCGCCATGTCGGCGCGGTTGACTTTGATTGCCATATTCGAGATTTCCCCGGTGCCTGGTTCGAATCACTGGCACCGGCCGCGGCCGCGCTGCCGATTGGCCGGCGCGCCGAAACCGGCAAATCCCGCCAGCGATGCAAACTTTATCAGGGAGTGTGGATTTCCGATGCCCAGATTGCTGATGGTCGACGGCTCGTCGTATCTGTACCGCGCCTTTCACGCGCTGCCGGACCTGCGCAGCCCGCAAGGCTTGCCGACCGGCGCCATGCATGGCATGGTCAGCATGCT
>JAYTDE010000664.1:0-1809 GCA_043736195.1 Burkholderiales bacterium
TGTGGAGTCTCGCGGGTGCGTTGTTCATGGCGGCGGTGACCTGGTACGCCGGCGTTGCCGCCCTGCAGGCCTATGTGAACAACGACCAGTCGACCACCATCGGCATTCCGATTGTCTGGTACTGGGTGCCCCTGCTGTTCGGCTGCGTGCTGTCGGTGCTGGCGTGCGCAAGTCTGGTGCTGGCGCACTGGCTGCGCGCCGCTCGCGGCGCCGCGAAAGGAGCGTAGGCGATGCTTGCCGGCGACATGCTGCGCCGCTCGGCCGAGCGCTTTGCGCACAAGGTGGCGGTGATTCAGGACCAGCACCGCATCACCTATGCGGAACTCGACAGTGCGGCCAATCGCCTGGCCCACGCGCTGCAAGCGCTTGGCCTGGGCAAGGGCGCGAAGGTGGCGATCCTGTCGCGCAACCTGGCCGAGTATCCGCCGGTGTTCTTTGGCGCCGCGCGCTCCGGCCTGGTGCTGGTCAACCTTTCGGTCCTGTATGCCCCGGATGAACTCGCGTGGGTACTTGAGCGCGCCGACGTGCGGATTCTTGTCTTCGATGCGATGTTCGCCGACAAGGTCGCGGCGGTGGCGCCGCGTTGCCCGCAGTTGCGCACCCTGATTAGTATCGGCGCAGGCGCGGTCCCGGCCGCGGCCCTGCCTTTCGCGACCTTCGCCGACGGCCAGCCGACGCATCCACTGGCGCTTGCCATCGATGAGCGCGATCCCTTCTGCATGACTTACACCGGCGGCACCACCGGGCGGCCCAAGGGCGTGCTCACAAGCCACCGCGCGCGTTCGGTCACCGCACACACCGTGGCCATCGAGGAAGCGCTGGACGAGCGCGACGTGGTGGCGATCGTCACGCCGATGTTCCATGTGGCGGCGCTCAACATCATGTTCCAGCCGGCCATGCTGGTGGGCGCCACCTGCACCTTCGTCACACCCTGGTCGCCGGAAAAGTTCATGGACACCTGCGCCCGTGACGGCGTCACCGCGGCCTTCATGGTGCCGACCCAGGCCAACGCGCTGGTCAGCCATGCCGGGTTCGATGTGGCCAAACTCGCGACCTGGCGCAAGCTTTCGTTCGCCGGCGCGCCGATGCCCGACTGGGTGCAGGTCGCGTTGCGCGAGCGCTTGCCGCAATTGCAACTCACGCAGATTTACGGGCAAAGCGAGATGGGGGTACTCACCTCACTGCGCCACTGGTATTTGCCGCAAAAGCTCGGCAGCATCGGGCGCCAGGCCTTCAACGTCGATGTCGGTTTGTTCGACCTGGATGGCGAGCCGGTCGCCGCGGGCGCGATCGGCGAGATCGCCTCGCGCGGTGACAACCTGATGCTTGAGTATTACAACGAGCCGGAACAGACCGCCACGTTCTACAAGTTCCCCGACAAGCTGCCGGGCTGGGGCTTCACCGGCGACGTCGGCACCATCGATGCCGAAGGCTTCATCACGCTCCTCGATCGCGCCAAGGACATGCTGATTTCCGGTGGTGAGAATGTCTACCCGAAAGAAATCGAGGACGTGATTTATCAGTTGCTGGAGGTCGCCGAATGCGCGGTATTTGGCATGCCGGACGAAAAGTTCGGCGAGCTGCCGGCCGCCTACATTTCGCTCAAGTCCGGCATGTCGCTCACCGAAGCGCAGGTCACCGCCCACTGCGAGGCCAAGCTGGCGCGGCTGAAACGCCCGCGCTTGATCAAGTTCGTTACCGAGTTTCCCAAAACCCCGATCGGCAAGATTCAGAAGAATCTGCTGAAGGAACCTTACTGGCAAGGACGCAAGAAAATATGAACCGCTACGATCATTACAAGACCCTGAC
>JAYTDE010000665.1:0-4858 GCA_043736195.1 Burkholderiales bacterium
GTCACGGCCCGCGTCGATTCGCGCGTCGCGCTCCAGGCAACCACGGCATGTTGGCCGAAGATCCCGAAGCTGCCGGCGTAAGGAATCATCAGTGTCGGCCGGCCGCTGCCGAGAATCGCGTGATCCGGAAAATCGCGCTCCTCCGGACCATCCGCCATTTCCATGTCGACCTGCCCCATCACGATCAGGTCGGCATAGCGGGCGCTTACGGCCAAGCCCTGCACCGGGTCGCCGACCAGGCGCCGCACCTCGACACTGGTCAAGCCCGCGCGCCGGGCGACCGCCTCGAAGCCTGCTCCCGCAGCGGCGGCGTCGGTTTCCGCGCGCTGCAGCTGTTCGCGTGCCAGTTCTTCCCCCAGGTGCGCCCGGATATACGGCGGCAGTCGGGTCACATCGACATGACTCAAGCCGGTAAGGTGCGCACCAAAGTCCTGCGCCAGCTTGATCGCCGCCTCTGCCGGGGCGCCGCGTTTGGGGTCGATCCAGACTGCGATGGTTTTGTAAGCCATGATGCCCTCTTTAATGATTGGCGAAAGCCGAGCCTCAAGCGTGGCAGCAATGCAGCAAGGCACTTTGATCGACATCAAGTTTTCAGTGGATGAAGCGATTGACCCAGATCGCGTTTTCCGCCGCCAGCGCCTTGCCGCCGCACCAGTTGTCACGCATGCGCGACAGCTACGGCCCGTCAGGGCTTTGCCCGGATCGCCATGGCGTGAGAGAATTTCCCATATCGTGAAATGTTCACTCACCGCATGATCGCAGAGCCCAAACTTTCGATCCAGGTCATCGACCGCATGATGCAGTTGATCGATGCCCTGTCGGTGGCGCCGGCTGCAGCCAGCTTGAAGGCACTGGCAGCAGCTACCGAGCTGCACCCGTCGACCACGCACCGCATTCTGGGCGTGATGGTGCGCTGCGGTTTTGCCGATCGGGTCGAACCCGGCAGCTATCGGCTGGGCATGCGCTTTCTGGAACTCGGCAATATCGTGCGCGCACGCCTGGATGTGCGCGTGATGGCCCTGCCGTTCATGCGCGAACTGGCGCAAGCCACCGGCGAGACGGTCAATCTCTCGGTGCGCCAGGGCGATCAGATCATGTATGTCGAGCGTACAACGGAGAACCGTTCGATGATGCGGGTAGTGCAGATGGTCGGTGCGCGGGCGCCGCTGCACATCACCGCCGCGGGCAAGCTGTTTCTCGCGCGCGACGATGCGCCAGGACTCCAGGCCTATGCCCTGCGCACGCGCCTGGAAGCGCACACGCCCAACAGCCTGCGAAGCCTGGCGGCATTGACGCGCGAACTGGCCGACGTGAGAAACCAGGGGCATGCGCTCGATCAGGAGGAAGCGGAGCTTGGCGTGCGCTGTATCGCCGCCGGCGTCAACGACGACAGTGGGCAGCTGATCGCCGGCTTGTCGGTGTCCGCCCCGGCCGACCGCCAGAAGCTGGCCCAATGGACGCCGCTGGTGCGCGACACCGCCGCCCGCATTTCGCGCGCACTGGGTTTCAGTGCGTGATTCGAACCGGCTGCGCCCGGCCGGCGTGATGATCCAAAAGCCCGCAGCGATCCGGCGCACCGGCCGCATTCAACCCTGACAGGAATCCGTCAACATGGACACGCATAAATCCGCCGTTATCCGCTTCTACGACACGCACCCGATCAACGAGGATGAAATTCTCGCCAAGCTGGCAGCGCGCGGTGACGACCTCGATCACCTCACCCAAGATCAGTTGAAGGATTTCGACCAGGATCATTACGGCGGCATAGATGTGGTCGACACCCTGGCCGAACGCGCCGGCCTGCGCCGCGAGCATCGCGTGCTCGATGTCTGCAGCGGCATGGGTGGTCCGGCGCGCTGGCTCGCCCATCGCCTGGGCTGCCGCGTCACCGGACTGGATTTCACCCTCTCGCGCGTCGAGGCGGCGCGCCGCTTGACGCAGCGCGTAGGCCTCGCCGGGCTGGTCGATTTCGTGCATGGCGACGCCACCGCGATGGCCTTGCCGAATGCGCAATTCGATGTGGTCATGAGCCAGGAGGCCTGGCTGCACGTGCCCGACAAGCCGGCGGTGATTCTCGAATGCGTGCGCGTGCTCAAGCCCGGCGGCGTGCTGGCCTTCACCGACGTCGCCCTGCGCTCAAGCCTGAGCGCGCAGGAGGAAGCCCGCATGGGCGCGGAAATGCAGGCGCCGGGCATTGCCTCGGCCGACCGTTACCTCGAACTGCTGCGCGACCACGGCTTTACCATCGTCAGTCACGAAGACCTCGCCGCCGAATGGACCGCGACCCTGGTCAAGCGCCTGGCCATGTACCGCAGCCTGGCCGACACCACCGTGGCCAAGTTTGGTCAGGCGCACTTCGAAGCCTGGGACCATACCTACAGCTTTTTCGTCGGTCTGTTCGTCGCCGGCAAGCTCGGAGGTGCGCGCATCGTGGCGCGCAAGGGCTGAAGCCAGGTCAGCCGCAAAGCACTGCGCATGAGCCCGATCACCCACTTCCTGGTTGGCTGGGCCGCGCTGGAACGGGCGCTGCCGGCCAGGCGCGACAAGGCCCTGGTGACCCTGGCAGGTCTGGCGCCAGACCTTGACGGTGTCGGCATCGTTGTCGATTTCGGCACCCGCACCTTGGGAATGGCCGCGACCAACTACTACCAGGACTATCACCGCCTGCTCGGCCATGGCCTGCCCGCGGTGATGCTGATCGCCGTGTTCGTATTCGCCTGCGCGAAGCAGCGCGGCCGCGCCGCCTTGCTGGCTATGCTCAGCGTGCACCTGCATTTCCTGTGCGACCTGCTCGGCTCGCGCGGCAACGGGCCGGACGACATCTGGGGCATCTGGTACTTCGCGCCATTTACCACCGCGTATGAAATCGCCTGGTCGGGGCAGTGGCCACTGGTCGGCTGGCAAAACATGCTGATCACCGCGCTCCTGATCGGATTCGTCCTCAACCGTGCCTGCCGGCTCGGCTATTCGCCGCTCGCCCTGGCGAGCCGCCGGATCGATGGCGAAGTCGTTGCGACGCTGCGACGCTGGCGCGCGCGCATGTTCGGCGCCTGCGCCGGCGGATCGTAGGCAAGCGGCTTTACAAGGAACGATACGCCTCCCACACCTTGGCCAGACGCTTGACCGAGACCGGCATGGGCGTGCGCAGTTCCTGCGCATACAGCGACACCCGCAGCTCCTCAAGCAGCCAGCGAAACTCCTCCAGCCGCGGGTCGGCGCTGCCGGCACGCGCCAGTTCGATCATGCGCCGCTGATGGTTTTGCGCAAGCGGTGCGAACTCGGCCAACAGGCGGGCGTCGCGCGCCGGATCGGCGCGCAGCTTGTCCAGCCGCACGCCGATGGCCTGCAGATAACGCGGCAATTGCGCCAGCCGCTCGTAGGGCAAGGTGACGATGAAGCTTTTCGGCAGCAGACGCTCCAGCTGGCCGGCGATGTCTTGCGCAACCTGGGTGAAGGCCTTGGCGCCGGCCAGCTTTTTCTGCATGGCAAGGTGCGCCTCGAGCACGCGCGTGACAAGCCCGGTGATCTCCTGGGTAATCAGGGTCAGCCTGGCGCGGCCTTGATCGCGGCGCGCGCTGAAATCGGCCTCGCTACGCGGCAAGGGCGGCGCCAGACAGGCGCGCCCGAGGCCCGCTTCGATCAGCTGCGCCACCAGGTCGCGCTCACCGCCGAAGGGCGCGTACATGAGACCGATGGCACGCACGTTCAAACTTTTCTCGAGATAACGGATCGGCTCGGCCAGTTGCAGTCGTAACAGCCGCACCAGCCCCTTGGCGTGCGCGGCCTGCGCCGCACCCGGCTCATCGAACAATTCGACATTGACGCGTTCGCCGGTATCCACCAGCGCCGGATAGCCGATCAGAGCGCCGACCTCCTGCAACTCTTCGAGCGTACCGAAATCCCATGCGCTGCGCCCGCTGTGCAGGATGCGTCCGGCGGACAAGGTTGGCGCCTCGCCGGCTGCACCTGGCGCACCGTTCGCCGACCGGCCCGCCCCCACACGCGCAGCGGCAGCGCCGGCGAAACTGGCGCTGGCCTGTGCCGCATGGGTGGCCCTCAGTTGCGCCAGGTTGCGCCCCATGTCGAGCTGCCGGCCATGCTCGTCGACCAGCTTGAAATTCATCACCAGGTGCGCAGGCACGGTCTCCTGCTTGAACGCATCCTGCGGAATGGCCACACCGGTACGCTCGCGAATCGTCCGCGCCAGGGCCAGCGACAACGGTCCCGCCGGCACCGCCTCGCCCGCATGCGCTGTGGCGAAGCCGGCGGCGAATTCGGGCAGCGGCACGCATCCGCGCCGCAGCTTTTGCGGCAGCGATTTGAGCAGGGCCAGCGTCTTCTCGCGGCGCATGCCCGGCACCAGCCAGTCGCAGCGGTCGGCATCGATCTGGTTGAGCGCAGCCAGCGGCACGGTGGCGGTCACGCCGTCGCGCGGCGATCCCGGCTCGAAGTGATAGGTCAGGGCGAATTCGAGCGGGCTGGCGGATAACCTGGCACGCTTGGGGAAAAGCTCGGTAGTGATGCCCGCCGCTTCATGGCGCATCAGGTCATCGCGCTTGAGAAACAGGTGTTTCGGGTCGCCGCGTTCGGTGGCGGTGCGCCAGATCTCGAAGGTGGTTTCATCCACCACCTGGGCCGGGATCAATGCATCGTAGAAGGCGGCAATCAACTCCTCGTCCACCAGCACGTCGGGACGGCGCGATTTGTGTTCAAGCTCCTCGATTTCCCGCACCAGGCGCTGGTTGTGGATGAAGAAGGGCGCCCGGGTTTCAAGCTCGCCTACCACCAGCCCCTGGCGAATGAACAACTCACGCGCATGTTTGGGATCAACCTTGGCGTACTCGATGCGCCGCTGGGT
>JAYTDE010000666.1:0-3978 GCA_043736195.1 Burkholderiales bacterium
AGCGCCTCGATCAGATTGGCAGGGTGCGCCTGCAATTCCGGGTTTGCCGTCATGCGCACTCGCGCGGCGGCGATGAAGCCGTCGATCGCCTTGCGCACCACTGCCAGGTCGCGCTCGAGCGCGCGGTCGGCGGGCAGTTTGACATAGCGCCACCAGGGAACGAGCGCGCTCATGCGCCGGTTGACCGATGGAAACACCTGGTCCAGGTGGCGCTGGATGGCGTTGTCACCGCCTTCGATGGTGTTGATGTCAACCCCGAAAGCCAAGCCGGCGGTCACGTCCACGGTGTAACGCATGAACTCCTGCTGCAGGTCGAGGTGCGCGCCGGTTTCGGCTGCCTGGGTGAAGCGCGCCAGGAGGCGCGTGGTCACCTTGCACAGGCCGGGAAAATAGCTTTTCAGATGCGCCGGGTCGAAGGCCCGCATCACCAGGCGCCGCTGGCGCTCCCAGTCCGCGCCTTCGGACGAAAACAGGCCGGCGATGCCGAGTTCCCGAAAGATCGATTCCACCGGCCGCACGCGGCGGAATGCGCCCGGTCGCGCACGCAGGATGCGAGCGATTTCCGCCGGATCATCGATCACCAGCATTTGCCGCTTGCCCAGGTGCACGCGAAACGGCGTGCCATAGCGCCGCGCCCATTCCTCGATCACCAGATGCACGCGCGGCGGATCGAAATAGGGCAGGCTACCGACCAGCGGCCAGGCAGGCGGTTGGCTTAGGGAACTGAAACGACGCGGGGGTGCCAGAACGCTTGTCATGCGCGGATGATAAGGCAGCCCGGCAGACCCGCCACAGGCGGCACAAGCACCATAGGCGGCACAGGCGGCCTATTCGGGGGCGCCCACCACCACTGTGGCGAATTCGGCCGGCTTGATGCGGCGCGCGAATGCCGATCTCACGTCGGCCAGGCTCACCCGCTCCACATTGGCGACCCAGCGATCAAGGTAGTCGAGTGGCAAACCGTAAAATCCGATCACGGCAAGATTGTCGAGAATCTTGCGGCTGTTGTCGATGCGCAGCGCGAACCCGCCGGCGAGGTTGTCCTTGGCCGCCTTGAGTTCGGCGGCGGTCGGTCCCTTCGCCACATAGTCGGCAACCACGCCTTGCACCAGCTTCAGGGCCTCGTCGGCCTGCTCTTTCTTGGTCTGCAGTCCGATCTGGAACGGACCAGCCTCCTTGAGAGGCGCGAAGTAGCTGTAAACGCTATAGGCCAGGCCGCGCTTTTCACGCACCTCGTTCATCAGGCGCGAAACGAAGCCGCCGCCGCCCAGGATGTAGTTGCCCACGGTCAGCGCGAAAAAATCCGCATCGCCGCGTGCCATCGCGGGCATGCCGATGAGTATGTGCGACTGCGTTGCAGGGTGCGCGATACGTATCGGGCCGGAGTCCGGCACGCCAATCGGCGGCAGCGCGGACGGCGCCACACCCGCAGGCAAGCCGGCGGTCAGTTGTTCAGCGATGATTTCAGCCTGGCTGCGCGAGATGTCGCCGATCATCGACACCACCGCACGCGCGGCGGAAAAGTTGGCCTGGTAGAAGGCCACGATGTCGGCGCGGGTTATCGATGCGACGCTCTCGGCCGACGCGCTCGCGCCGTATGGATGTGCGCGGTACATGGCGCGCGAAAACGCCCGGTCAGCGATCGCCGCGGGCCTGGTGTCGGCCTCCTTCAAGCCGGCAATCGCACGCGCTTTTTCGCGATTGAGCGCCTCTTCCGGAAAGCTCGGGTTCTGCAGCAAGGTTGCCAGTAGCGCCAGCGCAGCCTCGCGTTCGGCGTTCGACGACAAGGTGCGCAAGGTGATGGCGGAACGATCCTGGTCGGCGCGAGCGCCACGCTGCGCCCCGCTATCGGCGAACTTGTCGGCGGTCTGGTTTTCAGTGAGACCGGCGCTGCCCGCGGCCAGCATGCCGTTGGTCAGACCAGCCAGCCCGGCCTTGCCGGGTGGCGCGCGGCGCCCGCCGGCATCGAAATCGACCGCGACATCGAGCATCGGGATGGAGCGGCTTTCGACGAACAGCACCCGGGCCCCGGATTTCGCGGTCCAGGACTGGATCGCGAGGCCAGCTTCGGCCGGCAGCACCACTGCGGCGACAACCAGGGCCAGCACCCGGTGCAACAGGCGGGTGGATCGAACAGGGCGGCAGTGCTTCAGCGCTTGCATTTTTGAGTCTTCCATGAGGTTCAATGCCGCAGGCCGGCAGGCGCCGGCCTTGGCTTCTGCGCAAGCGGCAAGGGCGTCAATGTGGCGACAGTCAAGGTATCGTCGCCAAAATACTTCGCCGCGACCGCCCGCACCTGGTCGGCTGAGACGGCGCGGATTTTCTCAAGCGCGCGGTCGATTTGCTTGTGCGACAGCCCGCTCATCTCGAACTGTGCGATTTCCATGGCCTGCCCGAAGATGGAATCGCGCTTGTACACCTGTGCCGCCACCACCTGGGCCTTGACGCGCGTGAGCTCCTCCGGGGTCACGCCATCGGCGGCGATTCTGCGTACTTCGCCACGCAGGGCATCTTCCAGTTGAAGCACGGTCTTGCCCTCGGCCGGAACCCCTTCGAGGGTGAACAGTACCGGTCCGCGCGCGGTGTTGTCATAGCCGGCGCCGGCCTGGCTGGCAACACGGGTTTCGCGCACCAGGTTGCGCGAGATCCTGGCGCCCTCATGGCCGTCGAGCACACCGGCCAACACTTCCAGCGCATGGGCGTCGTCATCCTTTTCAACGTCCGCCATGCGCGGCACCCGCCATGCCATCACCAGATAGGGCAGCTCGGCCGGCGCCTTCAGATCGATGCGCCGCACGCCGGCCTGAAGAGGCTCGTCCTGCGCCTTGCGCTCGGGCAGGATCCTGGGCTTGTGCACGCCGTAGTATTTTTTTGCCAGCCGCACCACTTCCGCCGGACGCACGTCTCCGGTGACGATCAGTACCGCGTTGTTGGGCGCATACCAGCTGCGGTACCAGTCGCGCGCATCGCCCCCCTTCATGGTTTCCAGATCGCGCATCCAGCCGATTACCGGGGTACGGTAGGGGTGTGCCTTGAAGGCCGTTGCCATCAGGGTTTCGTTAAGCAGGGCGCGCGGCTGGTCGTCGGTGCGCAGACGCCGCTCTTCCATCACGACCTTGATCTCCCTGGCGAATTCGCCATCGTCAAGCCGCAAGTTGGCCATGCGATCGGCTTCCAGGCGCATCACCAGTTCCAGTTTCGACTTGTGCACCTGCTGGAAGTAAGCGGTGTAGTCGCGGCTGGTGAAGGCGTTGTCACGGCCGCCGGCGGCGGCGACGCGACGCGAAAACTCGCCCGGCTTGACCCCTGCCGTGCCCTTGAACATCATGTGTTCAAGCACATGCGCCACGCCGGTGGTGCCGTTGACCTCATCCATGCTGCCGGCGCGATACCAGACCATGTGCGCAATGGTTGGCGCGCGGGAATCCTCGCGCACGATGATCTTCAGGCCGTTGGGCAGTGTGGTCTCGAAGGCGGCAGCGGCCAGCGCGTGGGGCATGCCGGACCAGGGGGCAATCAGCAGCAGAAAGGCTTGCAACAGCTTCATAAAGTGGCTCTTGTTAGAATCGCATTGTTTGCTGGTTGGGACGACGCGCGTCGACAACGACGATTGGCATGGCGCACGGCGACCGAGCGGTTAAGTCGCGCAAACCAGTTACTCTGCGGCTACTGGAGTTGGCAGCGGGCTGGCGCGGTAGTCAAACCGGATTTTCGTCCGCCGTTGTCAAATCGTTGCTTTCAAATTCTACGCGCTCAGTTCGAGCGCGGATGCCGCCACAAGTTCCGATGTTCTCCTTTTTCAAGCCTAAAAACACGCCCGACGCGCCTCTCGCCGCAGCTGACGCGCCCGCCCCGGCGGAAGGGCCGCTGGCCGACACGCCGGCGGCCAAGCTGTCATGGGCCGAGCGCCTGAAGTCGGGGCTCGCGAAAACCCGGGCTCAGTTGACGACCTTGTTCACCAGCATCCGGGTCGACGAA
>JAYTDE010000667.1:0-2764 GCA_043736195.1 Burkholderiales bacterium
GGCGGAAAGCCGCGCCGGCAATGCTGCTCTTGCCGGCGCCATTGACGCCGGCAAGCACGTAAATGCGGGGTGCCGCGGGCTGTGCCACTGAAGCGCTGCAGGTTCAGACGCTCTTGCGGCGCGCGGCGGCGCGCTTGCGCGGTGCCGGGCTCGCGGCCGCGAGTGCGGCCCGGCCGAGCGCGGCTGGGGCGGCGTCGAATGCAGCCGCCATGCCGGCGCGTGAACGAGGGGTCTGCATGCGGGCGAGCAGGTCGTCGAATTCGGCATCGAGTTCAGCCAAGTCGGGCGAACGCAATTTCGCCAGGGCGGCGAATTCCTCGTAGGAAATCAGCACCGCACGGGGCGTGTCATGCCGCGTGATGACCACCGCGCCGCCGTGCGTGGCCCGGTCGAGCAGCGCGCCCAGTTCGTTTTTCAGTTGTGTGGCGGGAACGGACGGCACATCGACCAGATCGCCCTGGCGATTGCGGAAAGTGAGTTTGGACATGAGCCACCTCTTGTCGTAATTTTGTCCATTATAGATGAATAGTACGAACAGTACGAATTGGACGCATTATTCCGGATGGCGCCCGCGGCCCGGCGCCAGCGGCGCTGCCGGCGATTCGCAAGCGAGGCTTGTCTCGCTTTACGCACGCTTTTGCACGCTACCGGGTGCCTTTTGTTGCGCATTGACAGGTTTGAGCACAAAGGGCCGGGAGATGCACACGCGGCAGGCCGGACCCTCAGATCAAACCGAGCTCCGCCGCCTTGATCTGCAGCGCCAGGACTTTCGAGAACACCCGGCATTGCGAAAACGCACCACCGGTAAACCACAAGCAGGGCTGCGCGGTGCGCACCCACATGTTGCGCAACTCCTGCGTGCCCTCGCCAAAGCCCCACACCGGCCCCACGCGGCTGGCGACATCTTGGCCGAACAGGGTCTCGACCAAGTGACTCTGGCCCTTGTAGCCGGTGGCCAGCACCATCAAGTCAGCCTTTACGTTGCGGCCGTTTTCCAGCCGCACACCAGACTCGGTGAATTCCGCGATGTCCTGATATTGCAAGAGGCCGACTTCGCCACTGACGATCAACTCCGAGCAGCCGACGTTGAAATAGTAACCACCGCCGCGTGTGCGGTACTTGAGCGGCCAGCCGGTGCCGCCTTCGCCGAAGTCGAGCCGGAAGCCGGCTCTGGCGAGTCCGTCCAGTAATGGCTTGTCGACCTCCTTGACGCGATCGGTGATCAGCTTGTGCGCGACACGGGTCAGTTGCAGCGGCATCGACACATTGATCAGGTCGCGATCCTCAAGCGAAGGCCCGGCACCGAGATAGACGCCGTCATACCACTGCGCCGACGGCTCGATATTGACCACCAGGGTCGGGCTGCGCTGCACCATGGTGACCCGCGCGCCGCTGCCGTGCAGGTCCTGCGCGATGTCATGCGCGCTGGTGCCGGTGCCAAACACCAGCACATCGCGCTCGCGCCATTGCGCGCCATTGCCGAACTTGCTTGAGTGCAGCACCGTTCCGCCAAAGCGCGCGAGGGTCGGGATGTCCGGCAGATTCGGCGTGCCGCTGACGCTGGTGGCCATGATGATGTGGCGCGGCCGCATGCTGCGCAGGCCGCCGTCGGCAAGTCGTACACGCGCATTCCAACAGCGCGCTTCCCGGTCATAGCTCGCGCCTTCGAACGCGGTGCGGGTCCAGAAATTGATTTCCATCGACTCGACATAGGCTTCCAGCCAGTTGGCGAACTTGTCTTTGGAAAGATAGAGCGGCCAACTGGCGGGAAACGGGATGTAGGGCAGGTGGTTGCTGTGCACCTGGTTGTGCAGCTTCAGGCCGTGATAACGCAGCCGCCAGTTGTCGCCAACGCGTTCTTCGCGGTCAATCACCAGGGTATCCATACCCAGTTGCCCGAGGCGGGCGGCAGCGGTGACGCCGGCATGACCACCGCCCACGACCAGTACCGTCGGGTCGCGATCGACATAGGCTGCCGCCATGCGCCGCTGGTCTTGCCAGTTGGGGCCATGAAAGTTGCGCGCGAAAGGCGGGTCTTCGCGCTGCGCGCGCAGCGAGGCTTCTTCGTGGCCCTTCAAGTCTTCCAGCGAGGTCAGGAGAGTCCAGGCCATTGGCGGCGTGGCGCGACCGGCAACATCGGAGTCGATTCTGAAGCGGACGAGTCCCGCACCGTGCCCGCTATCGGTCTCGAAGCGCAGTATCGCCTCGAGCGTATTCGCACCGGCACGCTCGACCACGCGCGGCGGGCAGCGCTCTGGATCGACCATGAAGTTGCGCGCCCCGTGTGCCAGGCCCGCCGGCCCGAGACGCCGGCAGACCTGGTCGCGGCCGCTATGCGTTTCGATGTTCCAGGTCAGGGCCAGCAGATCGCGCCAATGGCTGTCGGGGAGGAAAAGCGCTCGCAGGCGATCCGCATCGCCATCGCGGACGGCCTGGTTGAAGCAGTCGAGCCACATCGCGATCATTCGATCTATTTCCGTGCCCGTATGCGCTGCCTCCTGCCCGGCTTTACTCCGGTCCCGGGCAAGAGCGCGAGTCTCGATCGCCAAGGCGTCAGGCTCCCTATTCAAGGCGCGAACTCCCGCGGCACGCTACTGCGTGGCAAGCGCCTGCAGCGCCTGCGCCGGCGTGATGATCGCAATACCTTCATACGATCCAAGCACCAGCAAGTCCCGATCGCCGGTGACAATCCATTGCGCCTGTGCCGCGACCGCCGCAGCAATCACAGAATCGTCGTCGGGATCGCGACTCACCGGCGCAGGCA
>JAYTDE010000668.1:0-2221 GCA_043736195.1 Burkholderiales bacterium
CGCGGCAATTCGGCGATTACGTGAAGACCGAAATCGTGAAGTGGGGCAAGGTGGTGCGCGAGGGCAACATCAAACCCGACTGAGCGTTGCCGCCCGCCAGGCGCGGCTCACGCAGCGGCGCGCGCGGCGCCCTGCCGGCGCAATCTCAGATGAAGCGCGTGCTCGGCTTCAACCCGAGGTAGTACTGCCCGGCGGTTTGCAGGTGCATCGGGTTGGCCTGCACCTGCTGGGTCACCGCATGCATGTCGCGCAGGCGCCGCTCGAACGGATTGCATTCGAAGATCGCGGTGGCGCCGGCATCGGCATATGCATCTTCGACCACCTTCGCCGCCTCATGGATCGCGTAGGTAGCGGCCAGGCGCATGGTCACCCGATGCCCGAACGCATGCTTGCCGGTGGCAACACAGGTGTCCCACGATTCGGTCACGCTTTGCCTGAGCCATGCGTGCATCGCCGCCAGTCGCGCCTCGGAAATCGCCACCCGGTTCTGGATGATCGGGTTGTCGCGCAACATCACACCGGCGCCCGACGGCGTTTTCTCATTTGCCAGTGCCACGAAGGAATCGAGCATCGCACGCCCCAGGCCCTGGGCCACCGCCGCGAAGCCGGCCTGGTACATGGCCGTCGGCGAGAAGCGATACAGCGGGCCGGCTTCGCGTCGTTCGGTTTCGATATCCGCCACCGCGTCTTCAGGCCGCTGCAGGTCGCGCCCGACCGCGCGCGGCACCACGCAGTGCTCGGCCGGCACGAAAAGATCGGTGACCGCGTAAGTGTCGCTGCCGGTACCACGCAGGCCGATCACGTTCCACTTGCCATCGACAATGGTCACCGCCCTGCGCGGGATCAGCGCCGTGCGTTCGGCCGGCGTGCCATCGGCCTTCATCAGCGGCGCGCCTTTGGCGTCCTGTATCAGGCAATGACCGCCCAGCCAGGTCGCATGCCGACTGCCGCTGCCGAAGCCCCAGGTGCCGCTCACGCGCCAGCCACCGGCAGCCGCGACGGCGCGACACGGCCCCTGCGGAAAGCCCCAGGCCAGTACCGCACGCGGATCGCCGAACAACTCGGCGGCCGCGCCCGGCTCCATGTAGGCGGCCGACATCGAGCAGGCGCAACTCTGCGCCACCGACCAGGCCACGCTGGCATCACCCTCCGCCAGCGCCAGGATCACCTGGAAAAACGTCGGCAGATCGAGCTCCGCCCCGCCCTGCGAGCGCGGCAGCAGCATGCGAAACATCTTCGCTTCATGCAGCGCATCGAGCACCTCCGACGGCACAGACTTGTCGACATCGATGCGCGGCCCGGCGGCGTCGAGTATCGGCGTAAGCAGGCGCGCCTCGGCGACCCAGTCCTGGTCGATCGGGGAGACGGTGCCGGAGTGCAGGTCTTTGGGGTTCAAGTGCGTTCCATCGGCGCCCGGCGGGCGCAAGCGGGGTTGCGGGAATCGAAGCATCCATGATACTAGGCCGGGCGCGGCGCGCTGCCGGGGCGGCGCCGCAAGCAGACCGGCGCGGTATCATCGCCCGCTTTCCGAGGAGACCATGATGTCAACCCTGCCGCCGATTCGCCGCATTGTCACCGAGGACGATGCCGCCGGTCGCTCGCGCATCGTCCTCGATGCGCCGGCCACCACGATCCGCACCGTGCCCGAGCGCCCCAACTACCGCGCAGTCAACGTATGGCGCACCGTAGCCGCACCGGCGCCGATCGACGCACCCGACAGCGTGGCGGATCACAACGGCATCCTGCCGCCGAAGAATGGCGGCTCGATCCTGCGCGTCATCGATTACCCACCCGAAGCAGCCGACCCGGCCGAACGCCAGCGCCAGATCGCCGCCACCTTCGGCGGCATCTTCGCCGACGCCGACCACGACAAGCGCGCCGGTGCCCACCCCGGCATGCATCGCACCGACACGGTGGATTACGCGATCATTCTCGAAGGCGAGATCTGGGCGGTGATGGACGACAACGAAACCCTGATGCGCGCCGGCGACATACTGGTGCAGCGCGGCACCAACCACGCCTGGGCCAACCGCTCAGACAAGACTGCGCGCATCTGCTTCGTGCTGCTCGACGGCTCGCGGGATTAAGCGCGCAGCACCAGCCTGGACAGCGCGTCGAAGAACACGCAAAACACCACGATCGGCAGCGGCAGGCCGAGCATGGTGCCGATCATGTAGTTGCGAAAGCGCACCCCCGACAGCGCCAGCGCATAGTTGACCGT
>JAYTDE010000669.1:0-2920 GCA_043736195.1 Burkholderiales bacterium
CATCGGCTGCGATGACCGCCTCACCCTCGGCGCCATTGACTGCGCGCGACACCCGGTATTTTTGGCGCCGAAGATGCAACGCGATGTACTTGCCGACGACCGCGTCATCGTCGATCACGAGAATATGCGGTGGTCGGCGTGCCATGGACATTTCCTGATCGCCCCCGCAAATGCGCTCCCACCTGGCGGTGGCGGTCACGGCGCAAGTTGTTTTCCGCGCGCCTGTCAATCCAGAAGACCGATCGAACACGGCATATGCCTCAAGCATCCAAGCCAAAATTTTAGCATCAGATCGAATCGTACAGTTGCTTGTGCCTGCTCAATGGGCCTGATCCCAGTTGGCGCCGACACCCACCTCGGCCAGCAGCGGCACGTCGAGGCTTGCCACCGCGCTCATCAGATGCGGAACCATGCTTCGAACATGCTCCAGTTCATCGGCCGGCACTTCCAGAACGAGCTCATCATGCACCTGCATGACAAGGCGCGATTTCAGCTGGTCGCGCTCGATGGCTGCCTGTACCGCGATCATCGACATCTTGATCAGATCGGCCGCCGTGCCCTGCATCGGCGCATTGATCGCGGCGCGCTCGGCGCCCTGGCGGCGCGGCCCGTTGGGACTGTTGATTTCCGGCAGCCACAGGCGCCGCCCAAACACCGTTTCGACGTAGCCTTGGGCCTTGGCCGCGATACGCGTTTCGTCCATATAGCGCTTGACTCCGGCGAAGCGTTCGAAATAACGCTCGATATAGGTCTTGGCGGCATCCCGCTCGATGCCCAGGTTGGCCGCCAGGCCGAACGCACTCATGCCGTAGATCAGGCCGAAGTTGATGACCTTCGCATAGCGGCGCTGCTCCGAACTTACCTCCGCGCGCGGGGCACCAAAAATCTCGGCGGCGGTGGCGCGGTGCACATCCTCGCCGGCGGCGAAGGCGGCCAGCAGCGCCGGGTCTTTCGAGATGTGCGCCATGATGCGCAATTCAATCTGCGAATAATCGGCCGACATGATCACGCTGCCGGGTGGCGCAATAAAGGCCTCGCGGATGCGCCTGCCCTCGGCGGTGCGGATCGGAATATTCTGCAGGTTCGGCTCGTTGGATGCCAGGCGTCCGGTGACCGCGACCGCCTGCGCATAATTGGTATGCACCCGGCCGGTGACCTGGTTGACCATGCGCGGCAGCTTGTCGGTGTAGGTGCTTTTCAGCTTGGACAATCCGCGGTAGTCGAGCAACACCTTGGGCAACGGGTAGTCTTCGGCCAGCTTTTGCAGCACCTCTTCGTCGGTCGATGGCGCGCCCGAAGGGGTTTTCTTGATCACCGGCAAGCCCATGCGCTCGAAGAAAATTTCGCCGATCTGTTTCGGGCTGCCCAGATTGAATGGCTGGCCGGCCAACTCATAGGCGCGGCGTTCGAGTTCCAGCATGGTCACGCCAAGTTCACCGCCCTGCTTTTCGAGCAAGGCGGCGTCGATCAGCACGCCCGTCCGCTCCATTGTCATCAGCACGCGCGCAACCGGCATTTCAAGTTCGTAAATGCGCTTGAGCTTGGCGTCGGCCGCTATCTGCGGCCACAGGGTCTGGTGCAAATGCAGGGTGACTTCGGAGTCTTCCGCCGAGTACTCGGTGGCGATGTCGATCGCCACCTGTTCGAAGCCGATCTGGCTGGCGCCCTTGCCGGCCACCGCTTCGTATTTGATGGTGGTGCGCCCCAGATGGCGGGTGGCGAGTGAATCCATGTCGTGACTGCGATGCGATTCGATCACATAGCTTTGCAACAGCGTGTCATGCGCGATGCCATTTAACGCAACGCCGTGGTTGGCAAAAATGTGGGCGTCGTACTTGAGGTTCTGCCCCACCTTCTTGGCGTCGGGATTCTCAAGCCAGGGCCGCAGCACGGCGATGGCGGCATCGAAGTCGAGTTGGCCCTCGGCATCCGGCCCGGTATGCCTGAGCGGAAGATAGGCACCTGCATACGGTTCGACGGCGAACGAAATGCCGACGATCTTCGATCGCATCGGGTCAAGCCCTGTGGTTTCGGTATCGACCGCGGCGATTTCGGCGGCTTCCAGCCTTGCAATCCAGACCTCAAGTTGCGCCTGGCTGCGCACGGTTTCATAGTGCTTTGGGCGTTCGCCCGGCAATGCTGGCGGCGCGCTGTCGTTCGCCGCGGCATTCGACGGCGCGCTGGGCAGCGCAGCTACGGCGCCGCCATCCATCTCGCGCAGCCAGGTCTTGAAGCCGTAGCGCGAAAAAAGCTCGCGCAACAATCCTTCGTCGGCAGCTTCCGCCTTGAGGTTTTCCAGCGACAAGCCGGCGACATCGCATTTGACGGTCACCAGTTCGCGCCCTTTGGGAAGCCAGTCGAGCGCACGCCGCAGGTTGTCGCCGACCACGCCCTTGATCTCGCCAGCGTGCGCGATCACGCCTGCGAGCGAGCCGTATTCGGAAATCCATTTCACCGCTGTCTTGGGCCCCACCTTCTCGACGCCGGGCACGTTGTCCACCGTGTCGCCCACCAGGGTCAGATAATCGATGATCAGCTCCGGTGCCACGCCGAACTTGGCTTTTACCCCGGCCACGTCGAGGCGCTCGTTGCTCATGGTGTTGATCAGCGTCACATGCGCATCCACCAGTTGCGCCAGGTCCTTGTCACCGGTCGAGATCAGCGATGCAATTCCGGCGGCTGCCGCCATTTTCGCCAGGGTACCGATGACGTCGTCGGCCTCGACGCCGTCGATCATCAGTAGCGGCCAGCCCATGGCGCGCACCAGAACATGGATCGGCTCGATCTGCCGCACCAGATCATCCGGCATCGGCGCGCGCTGCGCCTTGTACTGCGGGTACAAGTCATCGCGGAAGGTGCGCCCCTTGGCGTCGAATACACAGGCGCAATAGTCGGCGTGGTTTTCGGCCTTGAGCTTCTT
>JAYTDE010000670.1:0-1853 GCA_043736195.1 Burkholderiales bacterium
AGGCGCCAGCACCGGCCTTCCCACTCCACACCAACAGCGCCGCGCTGGAAGAAGCAGATTTCCGCTCGGAGTTTGGCAGCGAGGCGTTCAAACAGTCAGTGGAGCGCATCAAACAGTACATCGTCGATGGCGATGTGATGCAGGTGGTGCTGGCTCAGCGTATGTCCGTAGAACTATCGCTGCCGCCGCTCAACATCTATCGCGCACTGCGCCACCTTAATCCGTCGCCTTATTTGTTCTTTCTGGATCTCGGTGAGTTCCAGGTCGTAGGTTCGTCGCCGGAGGTACTGGTGCGGCTCGAAAACGGCGTTGTCACCTCAAGACCACTGGCCGGCACACGATCCCGCGGCCGCACGCCAGAAGAAGACACGGCACTTGAGCAAGAGCTCCTGCGCGATCCAAAAGAGCTCGCTGAGCATCTGATGCTCATCGATCTGCATCGCAACGACATCGGTCGAGTGGTCGAAATCGGTAGCGTACGGGTGACCGAGCAGATGATCATCGAGCGTTATTCCCACGTCATGCACATCTCGTCGAACGTGGAAGGCCGACTGCGCGCGGATAAAAGCGCACTGGACGTGCTGCGCGCAACGCTGCCGGTAGGCACGCTGTCGGGCGCGCCGAAGATCCGCGCGATGCAGATCATTGACGAACTCGAACCGGTCAAACGCGGCATCTACGGTGGTGCGGTTGGCTACCTCTCGTGGAACGGCAATATGGATACAGCGATCGCTATCCGCACAGCCGTCATGCACAAGGGTCGCCTCTATATTGAGGCGGGCGCCGGCATTGTTGCCGACTCTGTGCCGCAGCTCGAATGGGAAGAGACCATGAACAAAGGTCGCGCCATTTTCCGCGCGGTGGCAATGGCGCAAAATGGCTTGGAACCCGCGGCCTGAAAGCGCGCTGGCGTCATGCGCTAGTTTTCGATACTGCTCTCCACGCATAAGGCCTTAATGGCCCGCGCTGCGGCTTGTGCAGCGCTCACACTCACCGCGTTGAAACTGAACGATTCACCCGGGCGGGCCTGCGCCAGTTTCCAGAACGCGCAGCTCGGCACGGTGTAGGGGTTGATAAACCCGCCCATGCTCGGGCCATCACTGACCAGGATGATGGGTGTCTGTCCGGCCAGATTAATCGCGCCCAGCGGGTAACCTTGATCAAGAATATTGGCTGGCTCCGAACCATGCTCGGGCAGTTTGTTATAAGCCTTGGCGGTGAAGGTCCACGGTGGGCCTTCGAGACGAAAGCCGGTGCGATCACTCTTACTTGACACTTTCCATTGCGTGGACAAAAACCGGGCATGGCCAGCGGCGTCGATCCAGTCGTCATTGGGCCCGGCCACCGCCTCCACCTGCCACTGTTTGTCGGTGCGGATCACCGGCCGCGCGGCCACCTTCACTCTGCGTCCAGCGCGACCCTGGCCGGGCAGGCCCGGCACGACCTGGCCGGCTTTCAGCGCGTAGCCATCCATTCCGCCAACGCCGGCCTTGTGGAAAGTTGCGCGGGACCCGAGCACAAATGGCGCGTCGATGCCACCGGCAAAAGCGATGTATGTCCGAGCGCCGAGCTTGGCGAAGGACAAGGCGAGCGTCTGCCCTGCACGTACCGCAATGCTCTCCCATAGAGGACACGGCACGTCATCGAGCCTGGCCTGCATGTCGGCACCGCTTAGAGCGATGAGGGTGTCGTGCCTGAAGCGCAAAGTCGGGCCCAAAAATTGACACTCCAAGCCGGCATCGCCCAGCGCATTGCCAACCAGCAGGTTGGCCAGACGAAAAGACCACGAGTCCATGGGGCCAGACGGCGGAAAACCTTTATTCCAATAACCAATGCGCCCCGGCCAATCCTGA
>JAYTDE010000671.1:0-15104 GCA_043736195.1 Burkholderiales bacterium
CTGGCTTCCAACGGCCTGGAGGCGGTGGAGTCGGTCGCGCGCCAAGTCTACGACGTGGTGCTGATGGATGTGCAGATGCCGGAACTCGACGGCATGGACGCCACCCGGCGCATTTGTGCGGCCTGGCCGCTTGGGCAACGCCCGCGCATCGTGGCGATGACGGCCAACGCCATGCAGGGCGACCGTGAAATGTGCATCGCCGCCGGCATGGACGACTATGTGACCAAACCGATCCGCGTGAATGAACTGATCAATGCCCTCAACAACGTTAGCGCCCGCAAGGACTGAGCATGAGCGAACCTGTGATCGATATGGCCGTCTACAACGAACTGGCGGAGACCGCCGGCGCCGAATTCGCCGCCGAGCTGGCCGGCACCTTCATGGAGGAGGCGCCGGGCATGCTTGCGGAATTGCGCAGTGCGCAGGCCTCCGCCAAGGCCGATGCGTTTCGCCGCGCCGCGCATTCGCTCAAGACCAACAGCGTCACCTTCGGCGCCACCCGCTTGGGGGCGCTGGCGCGCGACATCGAACTGGGGGGATTGGTGGCCGATAGCGCGCCACTCGATGCGCTCGACGCCGAGTACCAGCGGGTGGCCACAGCCCTGACGGAGCTGATCGGTGGCTGAACGCGGCGCCCGGCTCCTGGTGGCCGACGACAACAAGGTCAACCGCCTGTTGCTCACGCGCAGCCTGGAGCTGCAGGGGCACCGCGTGGCGACTGCCGAAAACGGCCTGGTCGCGCTCACGATGCTGCGCGCCGAAGCCTTCGACCTCTTGCTGCTGGACATGGAAATGCCCGAGATGGATGGCTTCCAGGTGCTGGAGCACATGGTGGCGGACGCCAAACTGCGCGACCTGCCGGTGATCGTCACCAGTTCGCTCGAAGGGGTGGCGCATGTGGTGCGTTGCATCGAGCTGGGCGCCGACGATTTCCTGCAAAAGCCGGTCAACCCGGTGATCCTCAAGGCACGCATCAATTCCAGCCTGGAAAAAAAGCGCCTGCGCGACCAGCAGAAGGATCTGGTGCGGCGCTTTGCCACTTCCGCCGTGGCGGAGGACCTGCAGCAATCCGGCTTCGCGCTGGGCGGGCGGCGGGTGCAGTGCACGGTGATGTTTTCCGACATCCGCGGCTTTACCGCACTGTGCGAATCGCAGCCGCCGGAAGAGACCATCGAACTTTTGAACACCTATTACGCGCTGATGTTCGATGCCATCGCCGGCCACGGCGGGGTGGTCAACCAGATGATCGGCGACGGCCTGATGGCGATCTTCGGCGCGCCGCTGCCCTTGGCCGAACCGGAGCTGGCGGCGGTGCGGGTGGCGCTGGACATGATTGAGACGATCGAGCTGTTCAATGCCGAGCGCATGGCTTTGGCCAAGGAGCCGATCCGCATCGGCATCGGCATCGCCTCGGGCGAAGTGGTGGCCGGCTACACCGGCACCGAGGAGCGCGCCACCTACACCTGTATCGGCGACACGGTGAACCTGGCGGCGCGCCTGGAGGCGCACACCAAGGCGGCAGGGCGCGACATTTTGGTCGATGGCGCCACCCAGGCGGCGCTTGGCGACCGCGTGCCGGTCGAAGCCATGGGCTACGTGCAGTTCAAGGGCAAGGGGGCGGCGGTGTCGGTGTTCGCGGTCAGCGCGCAGGCGCAGCGGTGAGCTGATGACGGCGCTTGCGTTGAGTAGTGCTGAATGGCGAATTCACGGTCATCAGGTTGAGTGAGCCGGCGTTCGCGCGCGGCGCGGCCATGACCCGAGCGGCCTACTCCCAGGCGACGCGCCCGGGATTCCAGCGAGCCTTCGCCGGCGATCCCGCCGCCGCGACCTGCGTCGCCGGCCAGAGCAGGTCGTAGAGCAGCGCGACGGCGCCGGCGAGGTCGATGCTCGTCAACTGATTCTTGCCCAGAAAGGCCTGCCACTGGCGCCGTTTGTCCGGATGGTCGCCAAACTCCTTCGTCAGGGCGATGGGGGCAACGGTCGGCAATGCCGTGTTGCGCCGCGCAAAAGTGGCGGCGATGGCTCGTGCGAGAGTCGCACCCGCAAGTTCCGTACGGACAGCGATCGTGGCCAAGTCGAAAAAGTCCTTCATGCGGCTATTCGCCAGCCCAAGCGCCACCATCGCATGGTACTTTTCCGCGATCACGGTGTAGACCGGATAGACCCGCAGTCTGGGTGAGCCGAAGTCGGACAGCAGGGCCGGAAAGATGGCTGTGATCGGCGCCGGCGTCACCGCGTCGCCGAATCCGATGTCGATTTGCAACGCGCAGCGCGCGGAACCGATGCGGCCGGTCAGGCGCACGCGTAGTCCACCGTAGATGTTGTCCTCACGAATCGTGTCGACCCGGACGGAAGCGGCGTCGAAGGTGGTACCGTCATCCAGATGGGTAGAGGCGATGCCTTGAAAGATCACGGCCAGGCGTTCGGCGTCGTCATCCCCGAAACAGAGCAGGTCGGCGTCACGGGTCGGACGATGCGGCTCATCGTACCAAAGCGAAAACAACAGCGAGCCCTTGAGGAGAAACCGATCGGCATGGTCCGACACCGAAAGCCGGTGCAATATCCTCTCAAGCGCGAAGCGGTTCAACAAAAGGTTGTAGTTGTCACCTCGCTGCCTGGCCAGGGCAAGCAGGCGCGCAAGTGCCGAAGCACTTCGATTTGTCGTCACGCCACCATCGCTTCAAGATAGGGATGCATCACGCGTTCGACCCGATTGATGCGTGCATAGTGCGTGGCCTCGCTCATCGTGAACTTGCGTTCGCGCCATGCGTCCTTCATTGCCTCGAGCGCCGCGTCGAGCCCGATCTTGTTGCGAAACTTGAAGCAATCGGTGATTGTCTTGGCGACACCATAGACACGGATCGGCATGCCCTCACTGATGACCGTTTCGATACCTTCACTGTAAGCCGCGCCGCGCAGCCGTGCGATGCGGATTGGAGGGTAGGTCACGGCCGGTGTTGTGGCGCCCTCGGGGAGTGCGATCCAGACCTGACGCGGCAGTTGGGTGCCGATCTCGTGGAACTGCAGCGCCGACAGGAGGCAGATGACGGCCTTGGGGATCCGTTGGCATACTTGCGCGAGATCCTGGTACCGCATCGGCTCGCGATCCGGCAGGCTGTACACGCCGCGCGCGACACGCCGAAGCCTGCCCGCCTGATGCAGTTTGATCAGAATCTGCGACGATCCGCCGAGCGGCAGAACGTCCGTGGCGCGCAGCAACGGCCTCATGCGCGCGAGTTCAATGATGCGTTGGGAGACGTTGGCAGCCATTGTGTTATTTTATTACACGCATTACTTATACACAAGTAATGTACATATTATCCGGATTGGGTTTCCCCCCCCCCAGTGCCAAATCCGAGTCTGCGCGTGGTGCTGCTGCAATAGGTTCTGTCTCGAAAGAAATTTCATCATGGAAAAAATCGGAATCTGCGAAGCGCGCGCCAGGTTGTCCGAATTCATCCGGCGTGTCGAGGCGGGCGAAGAGGTGGTGCTTACCCGGCGCGGGCGCCCAGTCGTGCGCATGGTCGCTGCAAGCGCAGGCGAGCGCCAGCCTCAGCTCGCCGCGGTTGCGCGCATCAAGGCCTTGCGCAAGGCGCTCGATATCCGCGGGGTGGACATCGGCGCGCTGAGCAAGGAAGGGCGACGCTAGTGGCACTGGTGGTCGATGCTCCCACGGTCGTCGCGTGGTTTGTCGCCTCGCAGGCCAGCCCTGCTCGAACCGTATTTTCAAGCGGGCCGCCGCCGAACGGCTGCATGCGCCGGCCCTGTTGCATGTCGAGCTCGCCAGTGTGCTGGTGAAGCTCGCGCATCGCCGCAAGATCACGCCGGAAGCGATCACCGATATCCTGCTGGCGTTCGAGGCATTGGACGTGGTGACGGACAAGGCGGCGCCGACGGCGAGAACCTTAGCTTCCCTATGCCGGCAACATGGGCTGTCGGCTGATGACGCAAGCTACTTCGAGCTTGCCACCCGGATGAAAGTGCCACTCGCGGCGAGCGACGCGGTCCTCGCGCGCGTTGCGAAGGGCGCGGGCATCTTTCTGGCTTGAGCCCTGCACCAATGCAACCGGCGTTCGGCATGGCGCCTGCGCGGGGCTTGACAAGCAGCCGGTCCGCATCGGCATCGGCATCGCCTCCGGCGAAGTGGTGGCCGGCTACACCGGCACCCAGGAGCGCGCCACCTACACCTGTGTCGCCGACACCGTCGACCTGGCGGCGCGCCTGCAGGCGCACACCAGGGCGGCCGGGCGCGACATCCTGGTCGATGGCGCCACCCAGGTCGCGCTCGGCGACCGCGTGCCGGTGGAGGCATTGGGTGAACGACAGTTCAAGGGCAAGGGCGCGGCGGTGGCGGTGTTCGCGGTCTAGGCACAGGCGCAAAGGTGAAGCAAACCTTGCAATTAGCCGAGCCCGAAGATTGCAATTGGACGACTATAAACCTTGCAATTGGACGCACATAAACCTTGCAATTGGCCGGACCCAAAGGTTAGGATTGGCGGATGCCCGAGCCTGCCGCCGACCTCTACCCCCGTTGCGCCCAGCCGCGCCTTGCGGAAGCGCTTGGCGATACGCCGGCTGTATTGATTCATGGCCCGCGCCAGTGCGGCAAAACCACGCTTTCGCGCTTGCTCGGATCTCGGCTGGAATATTCCTACATCACCTTCGACGATGCGGTCGCGCGCGGCGCGGCGCACTCCGACCCGGCGGGTTTCGCAGCCGATCTGCCCGAACGCGTGATTCTGGACGAGGTTCAACGAGTACCGGCGCTGTTTTCCGCGCTGAAGCTTACGATCGACCGCAAGCGTGTCGCCGGGAGGTTCATTCTGACCGGATCGGCGAACGTGCTGCTGGTGCCCAAGCTTGCCGATTCGCTGGCGGGCCGCATGGAAATACTGCGGCTTTACCCGTTGGCGCAGTGCGAACTCGCGCGCCACAGCCCGACCTTCCTTGACACCTTGTTCGGCGGCGGGTTCAAGATCGCCCAGGCAAAACGGCTTGGGCCACACCTGCTTGAGAAAATCGTCGCCGGTGGCTACCCGGCGGCGCTGGTCCGGCCCGCTGGGCGGCGGCGCGCGGTGTGGTACCGCGATTACATCGACACGCTGGTGCAGCGCGACGTGCGCGACCTGGCGCGCATCAGCTCGCTTGACGTGCTGCCGCGGCTGCTGGCGGCGGCGGCGGCGCAGACGGCCCAATTGCTAAACGTCAGCAACATAGCCGCGCCGTTCCAGTTGAGCCGGCCTACGATTCAGGACTACCTTACGCTGCTCGAACGTGTGTTCCTGCTGGAGACACTCCCGCCCTGGCACAGCAATCGCCTGAGCCGGCTGGTGAAGACGCCGAAGCTGCATATTGGCGATACCGGGCTTGCCTGTGCGCTGCTCGGCGTCGACGCAGCTGCGCTCGCTGCCGACCGGCCTTTGCTGGGCCATCTTCTGGAGACCTTCATATTCCAGGAATTGCGGCGGCAGGCGAGCTGGCACGAAGAGCCACACCGGTTCTTTCATTTTCGCGACAAGGACGGCGCCGAGGTCGACATCGTGATCGAACGCGGTGTGCGGCAACTGGCGGGTGTGGAAGTCAAGGCGTCGGCGACCGTGAGCGCGGCTGACTTCCGCGGTTTGCGCAAACTCAAGGAGGCGACCGGCAAACGTTTTGTCGCCGGCGTGATCCTCTACGATGGAGAGACCGTGGCCAGGTTCGGCGACGGCATGCATGCGATACCCTTGCGCACACTCTGGGAGCCTGCGCAGTGATGTCCGCGCCAGGCCGACTCTCAATTTCCACAAGCGCAGACCGACAAGGCAAACATGAAAAAAGCACGCAATGGCAAGGCCGGCAAGCTCGACAAGGAAGAATACTTCGAGCAGCTTGGAAAACTGCAGCTCGAACTCAACGACGTGGCGCGCTGGCTGCAGCACACCGGCAAGCGCCTGGCGGTGGTGATCGAAGGGCGTGACACTGCCGGCAAGGGCGGTGTCATCACGGCGATCTCCGAGACCCTCAACCCGCGCCAGTGCCGCACCGTGGCCCTGGCCAAGCCGTCCGAGCGTGAAGCCACGCAGTGGTATTTCCAGCGCTACGTGGCGCACCTGCCCGCCGCCGGCGAGATCGTGCTGTTTGATCGCAGCTGGTACAACCGCGCGGGCGTCGAACGGGTGATGGGTTTTTGCAGCGCCGCGCAGTCCAATGATTTCCTCAAGCAGGCGCCGCTGTTCGAGAAGATGCTGGTCGACGACGGCATCGTGCTGCTCAAGTACTGGCTCACAGTCGGCCAGGCGCAGCAGGAAGAGCGTTTCGCCGAGCGCCAGGCCGACCCGCTCAAGCGCTGGAAACTGAGCGCGATCGACGTCACGGCGCGCCAGAAGTATGCCGAGTACGGGCGCGCACGCGACGCCATGCTGGGGGCCACGCATAAGCCGGGCGCGCCCTGGACCCTGGTCGATTTCAACGATCAAAGGCGTGGTCGCCTCACCATGATCCGCCATCTGCTCGACCAGATACCGGAACACCGTGTACCCGAAACCGTGGTCGAGTTCGCGCCGCTTGTGCATGCGCCCCTGCGCGAGCGCTATGGCACGTCGCTAAAGCCGATCAAGAGCGTGAAGTGATGGCAGCCCCCGCCTGGCGCGGGGCGCGCGCGCGGGCCGTGCCGGCAAGCCGGTGGCAGCGCGCGTAGCCGGCACAGTGGTGGGCGGAAGTGAGCCTTTAGCCGAACACCACCGCCTGGCTGCTCTCCACCTTGCAGAAGCGCCCCAGGCTGCCGATCGAGTTGGCATGCTCGGCCTCGGAATGCGCCGCGCAGCAATCCTCGAGCACGATCATTTCGTAATCGCGGTCGTGGCCGTCGCGCACCGTGGCCTGCACCACCGCCTGGGTCGAGACGCCGGAGCAGTAGATGCGTTCGATGCCCTTTGCGCGCAATTGCACTTCGAGGTTGGTCGAATAGAACGGGCTGACCCGGTGCTTGACCACTTGTATATCCGCGGGCGCGACCGGCAGGTCGGGGTGGATCTCGCTGCCCCAGGTGCCGAGCTTGAACAGGCCGTTCTGCCGCGCCGGCGAGAATATCGGCGAATTTTGCGGGCATTCCTTGTAGTCGGGCGAAAAGCCGACACGCACAAAGCCGATCATCACGCCGGCAGCGCGTGCTTTTGTGATCGCCGCGGCGGTCAGCGGCAGGAGCTTGCGAGAGACGACTTGCGCGCCCATTGGCGACTTGCCGCTGGGGCCGTCGGCGTGGACCAGGTCGTTTTCCATGTCGAGTACGAGGTAGAGGGATTTCATCGGCGGGTCTCTAGCGGGTTGAAGTTGGGGAAGGGGGGCGGGTGCGAGCCGGCATTGCGCGCGCCGCGGCACTGGATTTTACGCACAGCGGACGTCCGGCTATCCGGCGGTGGGGCGTCAGCCGGCGACAGCAACTCAAATCCGGCACCGGTGGGCGGCTACTCCACCGTGATGCGCCGCCGGCCGCTCACTCCTCGGGCAGCAGCTTGCGGATCAGGCCCAGCAGTTCGAACGGGCTGTAGGGTTTCGGCAGGTAGGCGGTGGCGCCAGCCTCCTTCGCCTTCTGCTCGTCGCCGGCGAGTGCGAACGAGGTGAGCGCGATCATCGGCGTCGCCGCCGTGGCAGCCTCGGCGCGCAGCCGGCGCATCGCCTCGATGCCGGAGATCTTCGGCAACTGGATGTCCATCAGGATCAGGTCCGGGCGCGCTTCCAGCGCCAGCGCCACGCCGGCCTCGCCGTCGAAGGCCTCGATCAGCCGGTAGGCGGTGCGCTTGAGCAGGGCGCGCACGATCTTGCGGTTGAGCTCGTTGTCTTCGACGTACAGGATGGTCTTGCCGCTCACGCGAAATTCTCCTTGCCGGCGCGCAGCGGCAGTTCGAACAGGAAGGAGGTGCCGGACCCGAGTTGGCTTTCAACCCAGATGCGCCCGCCGTGCATTTCGACGAACTTCTTGCTGATCGACAGGCCCAGGCCGGTGCCCCCGTATTCGCTGGCAATCGTCGCGTCGGTCTGCTTGAACTCGGTGAACAGGCTGTCGATCTTGTCCGGCGCAATGCCGATGCCGGTGTCGGCGACCCGGAAGACGAGTATTTCTCCGTTCAACTCGACTGTGATCTCGACCCGGCCCGCCTTGGTGAATTTGAGCGAATTGCCGGCCAGGTTCATCAGGCACTGGGCGATGCGGCCCGAATCGCCGTAGACCAGCGGGATCTCGTCGGGCACGCTGGCGAGGAATTCCAGCCCTTTTTCAGCGGCCAGCGAGCGCAGGGTCGAGTGCACGCGCGCCACCGTGTCGAGCACCGAGTAGTCGGCCAGTGCCAGCTCCATGCGCCCGGCCTCGATCTTGGCCAGGTCGAGCACGTTGTTGATCAGGCCCAACAGGTGCTTGCCGCTGGACTGGATGTCGGTCAGCGGCTCCTTCATGTCCTGCGGCACCTCGCCATACACCTCGCCCATGATCAGCTCGTTGAAGCCGAGAATGGCGTTGAGCGGCGTGCGCAGTTCGTGGCTCATGCTGGCGAGAAAGTCCGACTTGTGCCGGCTCGCGGTCTCCAGCTGGCGGCCCTTGTCCTCGATCTCGCGGAACAGGCGCGCGTTCTGGATCGCCAGCGCCGACTGCGAGGCGAAGGTCTTGAGCAGGTCGATGATCTCCGGCGCGAACGGCCCCGCGGACGCGCGGGCGACCAGCAGCGCGCCGATGGTCTGGTCATCGCGCACCAGGGGTACGGCAAGCACGGCGTGGAATCCGGCACGGTCGAGCAGTTCGCGCAGCCGGACAGAATAACCCGGCGCGTGCGTGTCGGGGACCTGCACCGGCTGGCGCGTCACCACGCTGGTGCCGATCGCCCCCTCGCCCTCGCGGATGCCGGCGCGGCGCAGGCGGTCGACACTTTGCTCATCAAAGTTCTCCGACGCACGCATGTCGAACTGTCCTCTGCGCTCGTCGTACTCGTAGATCACCCCGCCATCCAGCCCGGCGAGCTGGACCGCGCGCGTCACGATGGTCTTGAGCACCGTATCGAGGTCCAGGGTCGAGCTGATCGCCTGCCCGACCTCGCCCAGCGCGGTGAGCTGCCCCACCGAGCGTGTCAGCGCCTCGGTGCGCTGCCGCACCGCCTCGAACAGGCGCACATTCTCGATCGCGATCACCGCCTGGTCGGCGAAAGTCTTCAGCAACTCAATCTGTTTTGCGGAAAACGGCCGGACCTCACTTCGACGCAGGAGAATGCAGCCGATCGCCTTGTCCTCGCGCAGGAGCGGAACCGCCAGCGTCGTCCGGTGCCCGTATTTCTCCTGAACTTCGCGCGCGTCGGGAAACTCGGTCGCCGACTCTCGCGCAAGATCCTCGACATGGACTACCGCCCGGTCGATGATTGCGCGCCCGAGGGCCAAGCCTCTGGTTATTCGCACCGCGTCTTGCACACCGGCCAGTTCGCCAAATCCGGATACGTATCGCGCGACATCGCCATCGGTAAAAAATATTCGCGCATCCAGGGATTCGCAGAGCTGTGCGGCGCGCTGCGCCACGGCACCGAGCACCGGCTGCAAGTCGGTGGGCGAACTCGCGATGACCTTGAGGATTTCGGCTGTCGCCGTCTGCCGCTCGAGGGCTTCCGTCGTTTCATTGAACAGGCGCACGTTCTCGATCGCGATCACGGCCTGGTCGGCGAAGGCCTCGATCAGCGCGACTTGCCTGTCGTCGAAGACCCGCGGCTCGTGATGCGCGATGCCGATGGCACCGAGCACCCTGTCTTCGCGCACCATGGGCGCGAAGATCACGGAATCGAATCCGAAATCGCGCGCGAACTGCTGGGTCGCGGCAGGCGCGGCGGGATTGCCGATGACCGGCGAATACTGCACGGTGCGCATCGAGAGCATCGCCTGGCCGCCGACGGTGCTCTCATCGAGCGGGCGCGGGTAGCGCTCGATCAGCTTCTCGAACCCGGGCTCGCCATCGACTGCCGGCATTTCGACGATGCCGTCGCGCAGAATCTGCACCACCGCGAAGCGCGTGCCGAACAGCCGCAACAGGTTGCGCACGATCGCATCGAATACCGGCCTGGTATCGGTCATCGAACCGCTGATGGAAGCCAGGATTTCCGCGGTTGCCGTTTGCTGCTCCAGCGCCTCCTTGGTCTGGTCGTGCGCATGGCGCAACTCTTGTTCGGCGCGCTTGCGTTGCGTGACGTCGCTGGTCGCGCCGACCAGTTTGGTGGCCCGGCCAGCCGGGTCGCGCACGGCCATGCCGCGGTCGTGCACCCAGCGATACTCGCCGTGCGCATCGCGCGCGCGCATCTCGTGTTCCAGGGCTGGCGTGAGTCCCTTCAAGTGCTCGACCACCGCCTGCCGGTATCCGGCATAGTCCTCCGGGTGGATGTGCGAGTTCCAGTCCGAGCTCTTGAGCGGCCCGGAAGGGAAGCCCCAGAATTCTCTCGCGCGGTCCGACAGGTACAGGTCCCCCGTGTCGATGATCCACTCGTAGATGCCCTCGGTGGCCGCGCGGGTCGCCAGGGCGTAGCGCTCGTCACTGCGCTTGAGAGCTTCTTCGGTGCGCTTCAATTCCGTGATGTCGCCGGTGGATCCGATCATCCGGATCGCGCGCCCGCCGGCATCGCGCATCGCGATGCCGTGCTGTCGCGCCCAGAGCCAGCGGCCGTCAAGCGCGTGAAAGCGGTAATCGCACTCAAAGCGTTCGGTGCGCCTCTTGAAATGATCCACCAGCGTCTGGTCGTATTTCGGCAGGTCCTCGGGATGAATTCTTTCGCGCCAGTCTTGCGGCGTGCGCATGGTCTCCGGCGTCATGCCGAGCGCCGCGTGCACTCTTGCGGAGTAGTAGATGGTCCCGTCGACGAGGTTCCAGTCGTAGACCCCCTCGTTGATCGCGCGCATCGCGATGTCGCTGCGCTCCTCGACTGCGCGCAGCCGTTCCTCGGCGTCGCGCAACGCGGCCGCCATGGCACCGAGCGCCTGATCCGGATCGTCAGTCATGCTGCAGGGGCGGCGTGAGATTGATCAACGGAGTCCGCGGGCAATGCTGCGTGCACGGAACTGAGGGCTCGCCTGGCACAGCGTGGAGCGGAGCTGCCGTCGCCGAATCATGCAGGTGCATCCGAACCTCCCTCGGGGTTGATGAGACGGTACATGCACCGGGGCCATTGGGGCGCTGGACCGCCGCCATTCCCGGCCGGCAATTGGTTCAGTCTACTCCTGAGCGTCGGCACCGGCCCTCACTCCGGCTTCATGTTGGTTTGCCTGACCACCTCGCGCCATTTGACGATTTCGGCCCTGATGAAAGCGGCATAGTCGTCCGGGTTGCTGCCCACCGGCTCGCTGGCGTCGGCGAGGATGCGCTGCTGCAGTTCCGGGGTGGCGACAATGCGCGCGACATCGGCGGAAATCTTCTGCACCAGGGCCGGTGGCGTAGTGCCCGGCGCCATGAAGCCGAACCAGGCGCTGATCTCGAAATTGTTGACGCCGGCTTCCACCATGGTGGGTATCTCCGGCACCGAGGCTGAGCGTTTCAGGCCGGTGATGGCCAGCGCGCGCAGGCTGCCGGCCCTGATGTGCGGCAGCACCACCGGCGCGTTGTGGAACATCAGTTCGAACTGGCCGCCGATGGCGTCGGTGGTCATCTGCGCGCTCGATTTGTAGGGAATGCCGGTCATCTGCAGGCCGGCCAGCAGGTTCAACATTTCGCCCGACAGATGCTGGGTGGTGCCGGGGCCGGCGGTGGCGTAGCGGATCTTCTCGCCATCGCGTTTGGCCGCCGCGATCAGTTCGCGCACGCTGCGAAACGGCAGGCCGGGATGCACCGTCAGCAGGTTCGGGGTCTTCACCACCAGGCTGATCGGGGTCAGGTCTTTCTGCGGATCGTAGGGCAGCTTGCCGGCGAACAGCGTGACGTTCACCGCGATCGGGCCGATGGTGTTGTAGAGCAGGGTGTAGCCGTCGCCCGCCGCCTTGGCGACGCGGTCGGTGCCGATATTGCCGGAGGCGCCGACCACGTTTTCGACGGTGACCGCCTGCCCCCATGTTTCCGCGAGCTTGTTGCCGATCAGCCGGCCCATCGTATCCGGTGCGCTGCCGGCGGGCCCGGGGACGATGATGCGCACCGGTTTCTCCGGCCAGGCGCGCGATTGCGCGTGCGCGGCTGCCAGTTGCGTCAGGCCGATGGTCAGGATGGCTGTGGTCAGAATGTACGGTGCGCGCTTGCAGCTTCGGTTCACGATTTTGTCTCCGGATGGTTTTTGATTTATTTTTCAAACGACCGAGCGCACGAACTTGCGCGGCACCCGCACTTCCATGCCGAGCAGGATGAACGAGTTGCTCTTGCCGTGACCGTCGAGGTTGAGGCTGCCGTTGACGCCGCCCTCGAGTACGTCGTCGATGACGAAATTGAAGGCCGGCAAGAGCGGCAGGTCGTAGCGCGTGACGCGCGCCGCGCCGCGGTGGGCGTAGAGCGCCAGCACCCGCTCCTGGGTCAACTGTTCGGCCAGCAAGGCGTAGAGCGCCGGGTCGTAGGGCATCACGCTGACATTCAGGCGGTTGCCCTTGTCGCCGGCGCGGCCATGCGCCACGCTGTGCAGCGGCACTGTTACCAGGGTATCGTCTGTTGCCTTGGTTGGCGTCATCGCGCGATCTCCCTGGCGCTCTTCACCGTATAGCCTGGCGCCAGGTCGGACGGCAGCATCAGGTAGGAGCGGGTGCGAATCCGTCGCGTGGTGCGCCAGCGCACGCCGCCGCCGCCGGCCGGGCCGCAGCAGTACAAGGCAAGCGCCTCGCGCGCGGCCTGGTCGGCGTCGTCCTGGGTGCGCGCCGAGACCGCCAGGCGCACGCGGATGTCCTCGGCCTGGTTATTTGTGTCGGCGCGCCAGCGGCCGCCGCTGTCGCCGGAGTGCACGCTGGCCACGCCGATCAGGTCGACGCGCGCCTCGACCATAAGCTTGCGCAGTTTCAGGCGCTCCAGCAGTACGTCGGCGGCCGCGCGCGCACGGGCCAGGCAGTTCGGCCCGGCGTAGGAGATCTCGCCTTCGCCCAGCCAGCCGCCGTCAAAGCACACGGTGGCCTTGATCTTCTGCGGCGCCGGGCCGCCGCGAATGCCGCTGACTTCGACGCGGTCGTGGCCAATCTCGCTGACCGTCACATTGCGAAAATCCAGAATAACGTCCGGCGTGATGTAGTGCCCGGGGTCGTGGATCTCATACAGCAGTTGCTCCTTGACCACCTGCGCATTGACCAGGCCGCCGGTTCGCAATGCCTTGGTGATCACCAGGCGCCCGTCGTCATGGACCTCGGCGATCGGAAAGCCGATGTTGGCCGGGTCCGGGATGTCCTTGTAGCCCGGGTCGTAGTAGTAGCCGCCGGTGACTTGCGCGCCGCATTCGAGCAGGTGGCCGGCGGTGGCGCCGATGGCGAGCTTGGCCCAGTCGTCGCAGGACCAGCCAAAGTGATGGATCAACGGTGCCAACGCCAGCGAGGGGTCGCCGGTGCGGCCGGTGACCACCACCTGCGCGCCGGCCTTGAGGGCATCGACCATCGGCTGGGCATTCAAATAGGCGTTGGCCGACACCAGCTCGCCGCCGCCCATGTCGAGGCCGGTATCGGCCTCATACACTTCATGCGTCGCGGTATCGAGACGCTCGCGCACATCGTCGCCGGAGACCACGCCGATGCGCAAGTCCGGCAGGCCTAAGCGCTGCGCCAGGCGCGCGATCACTTTCGCGGCGCCGGGTGGATTGGCGGCGCCGAAATTGCCGATGATGGCAATGCCGTGTTCCACGCAGCGCACGAGAATCGGTTCGAGCAGGCGTTCCAGCATCGGTTCGTAGCCACGCTCCGGGTCGCGCCGCTTTTCCAGTTGCGCCAGCGCCACGGTGCGCTCACCGAGTGTCTCGAAAAAGATCGCGGCCGGCCCGCCCAGCTCGATCAGCGACTCGACCACCGGCCCCGGTGCGTCGACGCGGTCGCCGGAAAAGCCGGCGCAGTTGCCGATGCGAAACATGCTTGCCATGTCAACCACCTTCAGAAGAAGCGCCGTATCCGATGCAACATGGGCAACTGTACTGGAGATCGGTGATCGGGCGCTTCCTGATCCGGATGAACAACCCGCCATACGGGCGCGCAGGCTTCAGCGCCGCACGCGTGCTTGCCGAACTACGAGCGGTCGAGCGCGACACAGCTCTGCGCATGCTGCCGCGCCATCAGAGCAGGGGTCGGCGGCGCCTGCCGTAGCCGCGAGTTGCGCTACAGTACCGTACAGGTATCCGGAGCGCCGGACCAGACGGTGTCCGGATTGGAGAAAAATCCATGCAACGCAGATGGCTGTGGTGGATCGTTGTTCCGGCCATGCTGGTGGCGACGGCGACGCCGGCCCAGGATTATCCGAGTGCGCCGATCCGCATCGTCGTGCCGTACGCCGCCGGCGGCATCGCCGACGTTCTGGCGCGCCTGGTGGCGATACGCCTGGAACCCTTGTGGCGCCAATCGGTGGTGGTGGAAAACCGCGCCGGCGCCAACGGCACCATCGCGATGCAGTACGTCGCCCAGGCGCGACCCGACGGCCATACGCTGATGATCGGCAATACCGGCACCCAGGTGGTCAACCGCTTTCTGTATCGCAACCTGCCATTCGACATCGAGCGCGCCTTCCAGCCGATCGGCCTGATCGCCTCCACGCCGATGTTGCTGGTGGTGGCGCCGGCGCACCCGGCCAACAGCGTGGCCGAGTTGCTGGCGCTGGCGCGTGCGCAACCAGGGCAGCTCAATTTCGGATCGGCCGGCAACGGCTCCGCCTCGCACCTCGGGCTGGCGATGCTGACCTCGATGGCGCGGGTGCAGATCGCGCATGTGCCCTACAAGGGCACCTCGCAGATCCTGCCCGACTTGTTGGGCGGCCGGCTGTCGGGTTATTTCGACGTGCCGGCCACCTCGCTCGGGCAGATTCGCGCCGGCACGCTGAAGCCGCTGGGCATCGCCAGCCTCGGGCGCCAGCCCGCGCTGCCCAATGTGGCGCCGATCGCCGATGCCGTCCCGGGTTTCGAGCTCTACACCTGGCTGGGCCTGTTCGCGCCGGCCGGCATTGCGCGCGAGCGCACCGA
>JAYTDE010000672.1:0-4593 GCA_043736195.1 Burkholderiales bacterium
CCCGCCCGCCCAAGGCCACGCTACGACCTGCGCAACCGGGCCGGCCCAGCTTTGCGGCCTTGCCGCCGCTCTCGCTATACGTGCATTTTCCGTGGTGCGTGCGCAAATGCCCGTATTGCGATTTCAATTCACATGCACAGCGCGCAGACGAGGCGATTCCGGAGGCACGCTATATCGATGCGCTCATCCGTGACCTCGAACTCTCGCTACCGCTGGTGTGGGGCCGGCGCGTGCACACCATTTTCATCGGCGGCGGCACCCCGAGCCTGATGTCGGCGGCCGGCTTCGATCGCCTGATGTCGGACATTCGCGCCCGCTTGCCGCTGGAAGCCGACGCCGAGGTCACCTTGGAGGCCAACCCGGGCACCTTCGAGGCCGAGCGCTTCGCCGCCTATCGCGCCAGCGGTGCCAACCGTCTGTCGATCGGCATCCAGAGTTTCAACCCTCAACACCTGCGCGCGCTCGGTCGCATTCACGACGGCGACCAGGCGCGCCGCGCGGTGGCAATCGCGCGCATGGCATTCGACAACATCAACCTCGATCTGATGTATGCGCTGCCGGGACAGACGCCTGACGAACTGGCTGCCGATCTCGAGGCGGCGATTGCATTTGCGCCGCAACACTTGTCGATCTATCACCTCACGCTCGAACCCAATACGGTATTCGCCAAGTACCCGCCGCCATTGCCGGACGACGACCTGGCGGCCGACATGCAGGCCATGGTCGAAACCAGGCTCGCCAGCGCCGGCTACGCGCACTACGAAACCTCGGCCTATGCGCAACCCGAGCGACGCTCCCGGCACAACCTCAATTACTGGCGCTTCGGCGACTACCTGGGCATCGGCGCCGGGGCGCACGGCAAGCTGTCGTTTCCCGATCGCGTGCTGCGTACCGAAAAGCCGCGCAATCCCGAGAGCTACATGCTGGCCTGCGAGAGCGGTGCCGCCATCGGCGAATCACGCGAGCCGGCCATCGCCGAGCTGCCTTTCGAGTTCATGTTGAATGCATTGCGCCTGACCGACGGCTTCGAGACACGCCTTTTTGGCGAACGCACCGGTCTGCAAATCAGCGCGGTCACGCGCGAGCTTGATCTGGCTGAGCAGCGCGGCTTGATCGAGCGCAGTCACACGCACATCGCGCCGACGGCGCGCGGGAAACTGTTTTTAAATGACCTGCTCGAGATGTTTCTGTAAATCCGATGCGGAGTTGCCGCAAGCGCCGAGGCTCACACGGCTTGCAGGAGCGAAAGGGGCCCGGCAACGTAATATCATGTACGAATGAAGGTGCTCCCACCCATTCTCGACATCGAAACGATTGCGCGGGGGCGCGGTATTCGAGAGTTGCCCCGACTCAATCGTCAATTTGGCAAGGGTAACTGGATCAAGAAGAAGGGCATAAGCAGAGTGCGCCTTGAAACAGGAGTGGTCGTCAATGCAGAAATCCATTGGTATGAAGCGCATGGCATCGGCAAAGTCGAATTCAAAATCAAACGCTATCTCTAGACATTTCGTGATCTGTCTGTCCAGTGGCGATACGCCGGCTTCCCTGGAAGTCGGCAAGGTGTACGAGCGCCTGCGCGACAGCGGCGCGGAAGCAACCGGCATGCTGCGCATCGTCGATGAATCCGGCGAAGACTATCTGCATCCGGCACGCCTGTTCGGACGCATTTCCCTGCCACTCGAAACCCGATTGGCGCTGCAAGGGGCGTGAGCGCAGGGCCGATACGGCTGCTTGAATGCCCGCTTTGATACCGCGCAAATGCAACAGGCGCCCAAAGGGCGCCTGTTCGACTGCTTCCCGGCGACCGACTATGTCGCGGGCACCGCCACCTTGGTGCGCAGCTTGAGCTTTTCCTTGATACGCGCCGACTTGCCCGAACGCTCGCGCAGGTAATACAGCTTGGCGCGCCGTACATCGCCCTGGCGCTTGACCTCGATCGAAGCGATCAGCGGCGAGTGCAACTGGAAAGTCCGCTCGACACCCTCGCCCGACGATACTTTGCGCACGATGAATGAGGAGCCGATGCCGCGGTTGCGGCGCGCGATCACCACGCCTTCGAAGGCCTGCACGCGCTTGCGCTCACCCTCGACGACGTTGACGTTCACCACCACGGTATCGCCCGGGGCGAAAACCGGAATGACCTTGCCAAGACGCGCGATTTCAGCGCTCTCTAATTCTGCGATGATTTTGTTCATGTTGCTTCCTTTCGTCTATGGCCTGCTTGAAGCAGGACTTGGCGGTAGAGCAGGAGCGATCGAGCGCCCCTGATGCCGCCGTTTGTATTGACCGTGCGTTTGCCGTGTAAACGCCCGGCTCAACGCGACGGTGATGTTTCGCGGCGCAGCGCTTCCACACGAAAGCGCCGCAGTCCGAAAATCGCACCACTTCCCACCCCGTTCCGACTTGCTGTCACCTGTTGCTTGATGTTTCGTTCGGCTCTGGAACTATCGCGGCCGAATCGCCCTCTCGTCTCCTCAACCACCGGAATCGGCCATTACCTCGGCCAGAACCCGCTCTTCGTCCTTCGAAAGCTGGCGCCCGCACCAGGCGGCAAACAATTCGGGCCGCCTCGCCCGGGTGCGCACCAGCGACTGCTTGAGTCGCCAGCGGGCAATCTTCCGATGGTCGCCGGACAACAGCACCTCCGGCACCCGCGCCCCAAGATGCTCCTCGGGGCGTGTGTAATGCGGACAATCCAGCAAGCCCGCCGCATACGATTCCTCAAGCGCCGATGCGTCGTGGCCCAGCACTCCAGGCAACTGCCGCACCAGCGCATCGATCAGCACCATGGCGGCCAACTCGCCGCCCGACAATACATAGTCGCCGATCGATACTTCTTCATCGACGTGACGCGCAATCACCCGCTCGTCGATGCCTTCGTAACGTCCGCACAGGAGAACCACGCCCTGCCCGCCCTGCATCCGGTCACGCAGGCACAGCACGCCCGCATGATCCAGTGTCTTTCCCTGCGGCGACAGGTAGATCACGCGCGACGTCAAACCCGCATCGCCGTGTGCCGCCTTCGCCGCGCCGATCGCCGCTTCCAGCGGTGCCGGTATCATCAACATTCCCGGGCCGCCGCCATACGGACGATCGTCGATGGCGCGATACGGGTTGTCGGTGAAGTCACGCGGATTCCAGCAATGCATCGACCAGATTCCCGACCCACACGCCCGACCCGTGACCCCCAGCGCCGACACCGCCTCGAACATTGCGGGAAACAGCGTCACCGCATCGAACCTGACCGCCAGCCCAGCCATCGCTTCCCGCCCGCGCCGGACTAGTAGTCCAGGCCCCAATCAACCACAATCTCGCCAGCCGCCGTATCCACCCGGTCAACATACTGCACAACAAAAGGGATCAGAATTTCGCGCTCGTCCTGCATCACACGCAACACTTGGTGCGGGCCCAGATCCATCAGTTCGGTGACACGCCCAAGCGGCACGGCGTCACGATTGACAACCCGCAAACCCATCAGGTCAGACCAGTAATACTCGCCATCGGCCGCCGGGCTGAACTCCGATCGCGCCACCGCGATCTGCCAACCCTTGCGCGCAAACGCCGCGTCGCGATCCTCGATTCCCGGCAGCTTGGCGATGACGCTGCCACCACGTTCCACGAATTCCTCGGGCACCACCCGCGCCCAGGCCGGCTTGTCCGCCGGCCCCGCCCACCACCACGCCTTGAATCGCCCCAGGGCATCCAGATCACCCGAATACACATGCAGTTTGAGGCGCCCGGTCAGCCCGAAAGGCTCCTTCACGTGCGCCATCAGCACCAGATCGGTTGGTACAGCGCCGCTTGCCAGCGCCACGGTCGCACCCGGCGCAACGGCGGGTGCGACATCCGGCATCTCAAGCCGCAGCCGTAGCCGCCGGCGCCTTCTTGGCGAACTGCTTGAGCAAACGCTCGACCGAAGGTGAAATCTGGGCGCCCACGCCTTTCCAGTAGTTCACGCGCGCCACGTCGAAACGCAGGCTTTCCTCGTTGCCGGAGGCGATCGGGTTGTAGAAACCAACGCGTTCGACAAAACGGCCATCACGGCGATTGCGCGAATCGGTTGCAACGATGTTGTAAAACGGGCGGCCTTTGGCGCCGCCGCGGTTCATGCGAATGGTTAACATGGGTCTATCCTGTGGTCGCTTGAGTTGTGCCGCAGCGCCGCTATCGCATGGGATGCGAAGGGGCGCTTGGCCGAAAATCGGGAAAGCCTTGAATTATAAAACAAAATTCCCAATTTCCGCAAGTCGCTCGGAGGCCGCGTGCGGCGCTCTCAGGCAACCCCGTCCAACGCCTCGCGCACCGCGCCAAACACCTGATCCAATTGGGCTTTATCGATCATGAGGGGCGGGCAAACGGCGATATTGTCGCCAATCGGACGCACAAACACGCCACGCTCCCAGGCCCGGTTGTGCACTTCGAGCGCGCGCGCGCCGGGCGCGCCAGCGCGTGGCGCCAGTTCGATCGCGCCGATCAAACCCAGATTGCGGGTATCGATCACATGCGGCGCGGCCTCGAACGAATGGATACCGTCCTCGAACATGGCCGACAGCCGCGCGGCATTGCCGAACAGGTCTTCCTCGGCATAGGTGG
>JAYTDE010000673.1:0-1605 GCA_043736195.1 Burkholderiales bacterium
AAGCAGGCTTCGAGCGAAGGCTCGATGCGGGTGATGACACCCTTGTAGATGTTGCTCTTACGCTGCTCCTGCCCGGCGATTTCGATGTCCAGATCGATCAGCTTCTGGCCATCCACGATGGCGACGCGCAGTTCCTCTGCGTGCGTCGCATTGAATAACATGCGTTTCATTCATTGCTCCTGGCGCGCGCCAGGCTGCCTCGTCCCAGGTCCGGTCGTTTTCGCTGTGACGCGCATGCAAGCGCGCGGCCGGAGCAGCTGGATAGCTGGCGGACGTGCGCGCAGCAAGCATTTGGGAAGCTGTTCCCAGAATGCCGAGCGCGAGAGTGAAAAAGAGGATGGACACTTGGGGGTTGTCAGTCCGGATCGGGTAAAAATTCCGGACGTTTCAATTGGGCGGTTCAGCGCGCGAATTCGTTTGCGTTGGGATTCGCTCTTGTCATTAAATCTGGCGAGCGATAAGCCGGCCGAAAAAGATGCGGGTGACCACAAATTCAGGCGCGCCATTGGCGACAGTTGTGGTCCAAATCGCCGATAATCGCGTCGTCTCCGAAAGGGAGCCGATTGATAGCGGGAACTTTCGACCTAACCTCGTGATGCCGGCGCGTTTGGTACTTGCGCTGGAAAAAACCGCAGGTTCTTGTGCCTGATGGAATGCCGGTCACACCTCTCCGACCGGTGGATTATATATGGAAACGCCGAACAAGTTCCGTAGGTTTGGAAAGTCGCTCTTGCAAGATACTGAATCAATACGATTCTTTGTTCGAGAATCCGCATGCCAGGGACTCGTTGGGCATTTTGAAAAATGAACCCACTAGGTAAGCCTTTGCCGAAACTGCTTGAGATCGGCGTGGATTCGGCCGGCCAAAGGCTGGACAATTTCCTTCACAAAAGCTTGAAAGGCGCGCCGCAAAGCCTGGTTTACCGCATCATTCGTTCCGGCGAGGTGCGGGTCAACAAGGGGCGCGCCAAACCCGATACCCGACTTGACCTGGGTGATCTGGTGCGGGTTCCGCCGATTTCGCTGGAAGCGACGGCGGTCAAAGGCGTGGTTGCCGGTGCGGCGCGCGCCGGCGCGGATTTCCCGGTGCTGTTCGAGGATGAAAGCCTGCTGGCCATCGACAAGCCGGCCGGGGTGGCGGTGCACGGCGGCAGCGGACTGCGTTTCGGCGTGATCGAGGCTCTGCGCGCGGCGCGGCCGGACGCCCGCTTTCTCGAGCTGGTGCACCGCCTCGATCGTGACACGTCGGGCATATTGCTGCTGGCCAAGACCCGTCCCTTGCTGGTGGCGCTGCACGAGCTGTTGCGTGAGGGGCGCATCGACAAGCGTTATCTGGCCCTGGCCCGCGGCGTGTGGCCGCATGCCGCCAAACACCACATCACCACCGCGCTTGCCAGTTTCGTGACGCGCGAGGGCGAGCGACGTGTGCTCGAGGCGGAACATGATGGCGCCAAGGAGGCGCATTCGGTAGTCAACGTGGTGCGCCGCTACGCCGATGCGACCCTGCTCGAAGTGCAGATCAAGACCGGGCGCACGCACCAGATCCGCGTGCACCTGGCCTCGGCCGGGCATCCGATAGCCGGTGACGACAAGTATGGCGATTTC
>JAYTDE010000674.1:0-5935 GCA_043736195.1 Burkholderiales bacterium
CCGGCTTGCACGGCCTTGTTCATGGCCGACGCCATCAGCAGCGGATTGGTTGCCGCGGCGATCGCGGTATTCATGAGCACGCCGTCGCAGCCCAGTTCCATCGCGATCGCCGCGTCCGAGGCGGTGCCTACGCCGGCATCGACGATCACCGGCACCTGCGCCTTTTCGATGATGAGGGAGAGGTTCCACGGATTGAGAATGCCCATGCCGGAGCCGATCAGCGAGGCCAGCGGCATCACCGCGACGCAGCCGATGTCCTCCAACTGCCTGGCCATCAGCGGATCATCGCTGCAATACACCATTACCGAGAAGCCGTCGGCCACCAGGGTTTTCGCCGCCGCCAGGGTCTCGATCATGTTCGGATACAGCGTGTGCGGGTCGCCCAGCACTTCGAGCTTGACCAGGGCATGGCCGTCGAGCAGTTCGCGCGCCAGGCGCAGGGTGCGCACGGCGTCGTCGGCGCTGTAGCAACCGGCGGTATTGGGCAGGAGCGTGTATTTCGACGGTGGAATGAAGTCAAGCAAGGAAGGCGTGTTGGCGTCCTGGCCGATATTGGTGCGGCGGATCGCCACCGTCACGATCTGTGCCCCGGAGGCCTCGATGGCGTCGCGCGTTTGTTCGAAATCGCGATACTTGCCGGTGCCTACCAGAAGGCGCGACGGGTATACCTTGCCCGCGATCTCAAACGGTTTGTCCTTGAACGTCATTTCCATTGCATTCCTTCGTTTGTCAGCCGCCGCCGACGGCCACCACGATTTCCAGTGCGTCGCCGGGCGCGAGCAAGGCTTCGGCGTGGCGGCCCTTGGGGACGATTTCACCGTTCTTTTCAACCGCAACGCGTTTGCCCGCCAGATTCATCTGGCCGAGCAATACGGCGACCGTGCTGCCGGCGTCGAGCGCCCGGGGCTCGCCGTTTACTGTTATCTGGATCACTGTGATGAAATGACTTGTGGCGCGACAGGTCCGTCAGTGTAGCGGAAGCCTTCCGCAGGCGACCAGACGCCTGCCAGGACTTGACGCAGCGATGCGGGTCCGCTGTCTGGCCTATCATCGCAGTCACGTGGGTGTTCGAACAACCCGCACTCCCCCTGACTCGCCAATGAGTATTCGCATCAAGCGCCACCTGCAGGCCCGCTATCCGTACCTTGCCGATCTTCTGGGCCAGGTGAAGACGGTTCCCGTGCTCAAGCGGCGCGATCTTGCCTTGCCCGAGGCGCTGGTGCGCGTGGTCACCGGCCAGATGCTGTCGTCCCAGGCGGCGCAGACCATCTACGAACGCGTCCAGGATGCCGCGCGCGCGCGTGACCTGCCCGGTTCCTGGCTGCTTGACCAGGACAGCCTGCGTGGCTGTGGTTTGAGTGGCGCCAAGGCGCGCACCATTTGCGCAATCGGCGCGCAAGTCGGCGCCAATTCGCAGGCCCTGGATCACTGGTACACATTGCCACCGCAGGAACTGCTTGACGAGATCAGGCAGTTCCGCGGCATGGGCCCCTGGACGGCCTCGATCATCGCGCTTTTCTACGTCGGTCACGAGGATGTCTTTCCCGCGGCCGACGGCAGCATTCAGCGCGCGATAGCGCTCATCGAGGGCGCGTCGAAAGGACGCCGCAAGCGCCGGGTCGATCCCGATCAGGCGGTCCCCTATCGCTCGTATCTGGCGCTGTACCTGTGGCGCGCGCTCGACACCGGCTTGCTCAAATCGTCGTAAAATTCGTTTCGCCCGCGGGTGTAGCTCAATGGCAGAGCAGAAGCTTCCCAAGCTTACGACGAGGGTTCGATTCCCTTCACCCGCTCCATGCGCCGGTTCTTCAAGTTGCCGCATTTTTCGCAGTAGTCGAACTGCTGCGCAGGCCCGGTTGCCCGGGAGCGAACTGCGCCGAGCTTGTTTGCTGCCGATCCTGGCGAATGGCACGATAATTCACAGCTTGGCCGCCCGTGTTCACGGGTGCAACTAAAGCCCTCAGGACCCACATGATCAATACACAAGCCCAGAACTTTCCCGAGATTCGCGAGGCCGTCGGTGCCTTGTGCGCACAATATGACTCCGCCTATTGGCAAAAGGTTGACGATGCGCGTGGCTATCCCGAAGCCTTCGTCGACGCGCTCACCAAAGCAGGCTGGATGGCGGCCCTTATCCCGGAGTCTTACGGTGGTTCCGGCCTGGGTCTGGCCGAAGCGTCGGTGGTGATGGAGGAAATCAATCGCCGCGGCGGTAATTCGGGCGCCTGCCACGGCCAGATGTACAACATGAATACGCTGCTGCGGCACGGCTCGGAGGCGCAAAAGCGCCAGTACCTGCCGCAAATCGCCTCCGGTGAACTGCGCCTGCAGTCGATGGGCGTCACCGAACCCACCACCGGCACCGACACCACCAAGATCAAGACGGTAGCCGAGCGAAAGGGTGACAAATATGTGATCAACGGCCAGAAAGTGTGGATTTCGCGCATCCAGCATTCCGACCTGATGATTCTGCTGGCGCGCACCACGGCGCTGGCGGACGTGAAGAAAAAAGCCGACGGCCTGTCGATTTTCTTAGTCGACCTGAAGCACGCGGTGGCCAACGGCATGAGCGTGCGGCCGATCCGCAACATGGTCAACCACGAGACCAACGAGCTGTTTTTCGACAACTTGGAAATCCCGGCCGACAACCTGATCGGTGAGGAAGGCAAGGGCTTTCGCTACATCCTCGATGGCCTCAATGCCGAGCGCGCATTGATCGCCGCCGAATGCATCGGCGACGCCTACTGGTTCATCGATCGTGCCTCGAAATACGCCAGCGAGCGCATCGTGTTCGATCGCCCGATCGGCAAGAACCAGGGCGTGCAGTTTCCGATTGCCGAAAGCTATATCGAGACCGAAGCGGCCAACCTGATGCGCTGGAAGGCCTGCGAGTTGTTCGATGCCCACAAGCCGTGCGGTTCCGAGGCCAACATGGCCAAGTACCTGTGCGCCAAGGCCTCATGGGAAGCGGCGAACGCCTGCCTGCAGACCCACGGTGGCTTCGGCTTCGCCTGCGAATACGACATCGAGCGCAAGTTCCGCGAAACGCGGCTGTATCAGGTGGCGCCGATTTCCACCAACCTGATCCTGTCATACGTTGCCGAGCACGTGCTGGGCATGCCGCGCTCGTTTTAGAAGCCGGCAAAAGTGAAACCCCACTTTTGCCGGGATTGATTTGAATGGAATCGCTGGCGGAGCCAGACGATTCCACTGGCAAACCACTTGTAAAAAGCCCGGCCTCGTGATGACAGCGCCAATCCATCGTAAACCGACCATTGATGTCCTCGCATCGCGTGCCAAGGTGGCGGTGGTGGTACCGGCCACCAACACTATCGTGCAGCCCGAATTCGAGGCCATGCGCCCGCTCGGGGTGACCAACCATGTCACCCGCATGTATCTGCCGCCGCGGCCGTATGACGACATGGAAACCTACCGGCGCGCGCTCGATACCGAGGAAGGCAATCTCGACCTGGCACTGGATCTGGTACTGCCGGCCGAGCCGCATGTGGTTGCGCACGGCCATTCAATTCATTCCTTTCGCGGTGATCGTTCGCGCGCCGAGGCCGAGCAGAAGAAGCTGGAAGACTATTGCGGCGTGCCGTTCGTCACGCCCTCGATCGCGGTGCTGAAGGGGCTGGAAGCGATCGGCAGTCCGCTGCGCATCGCGGTGCTCACGCCCTACTGGCCGCCGGCCGATACCCTGATCGCCGAGTTCTTCGCTGCCTGCGGCTATGAGGTGGTGCATACCTTTGGCCTGAAGGCGACTGGCCCCACCGCGGTGGCGCGCATTACTCTGGATGAAATTCGTGCCGGCTTCCGGGCGCTGGATCGGCCCGGCGTCGAGGCGCTGATTCACGTTGGCACCAATCTGCCGGTTTCTGCCATCACCGACGAGATTGAAGCGGCGCATGGCAAGCCCCTGATCGGGGTTAATGTGGCAACTTACTGGCAGGCGTTGCGGCGGGTCGGCATTCTCGACCCTTTGCCGGGCTTCGGCATCCTGGCGCGCGAGCACTGAATGCGGCGCGGCGGCAGGTGCGCGATGATGCCCAGCCCCGATCGCTCCAACCCTGCTGTCACCTGAGGCGAGTACGCATGGCAAATCCCCGAGTTCCCTACACTTTGTCCAACCAACGGCCGCGGCTGGCCGCACCGGTTGTCAACGGCAAGCCCAAGCCCCTGATCGTGCATATGGTGGTCAACGTCGAGCACTGGCGCTTCGAGGAGCCGATGCCGCGCAAGATCATCACGCCGCCGCACGGCAAGGAAACCGAGCCCGACGTGCCGAATTTTTCGTGGGCCGATTACGGCATGCGTGCCGGCCTGCCGCGCATCATGGCGGCGCTTGCCGCGCGCGGTATACCTGCCTCAACCAGTTTCAATGCCGGCGTTATCGACGCTTATCCGCGCGCCGCCGAAGCCATGCGCGATGCCGGTTGGGAATTCATTGGCCATGGCATGCACCAGAAAACCCTGAATGCCGCGGCTGGTGGTGCCGCGGCCGAGCGCGAACTGATCGACGCCTGCTTAGACAAGGTGGCGGCGTTCACCGGCAGCCGCCCGCGCGGCTGGCTGTCGCCCGGATTGCGCGAAACCTACGACACGCCCGACGTGCTCAAGGCCTGCGGCGTCGACTACGTATGCGACTGGGTGATCGACGATCTGCCGGACTGGATGACAACCAACGCGGGGCCACTGATCGCCATGCCCTATAACCTGGAGATCAACGACAGCATCATCTACGCGGTCGAAAAGCATGCCTCGCCCGAGATGTACCGGCGCGTGGTCGATACCGTTGCCGCGTTCGAGCCCGAATTGCAGACCCAGCCGCGGGTACTGGCGCTGGGCCTGCATCCCCACCTGATCGGTGTGCCGCATCGCATCGGCTACCTCGAAAAGATAATCGACCTTTTGGCCAGCCGCGACGATGTGGTGTTCATGCAGGGCGCGCAAATCGCCGACTGGTTCAAATCCGTTTGCCCCTCCACCTCACAATAAAGGATATTCATCATGGAACTGGGACTCAAAGGCAAGAGCGTTCTCATCACCGGGGCGTCCAAAGGAATCGGCCTGGCCTGTGCGCAGGCGTTTGCCGCCGAGGGCTGCGCCCTGCATTTATCGGCGCGCGACCCGGCGCGGCTGCAAGCGGCCAAAGCGGAAATCCTGGCGCAGCACAAGGTTGACATCAGCGTGCATCCGGTTGACCTGTCCAAGCCGGGTTCGGCCAAGGCGCTGGCGCAGGCCTGCGGCGCGATCGACGTGCTGGTCAACAATGCCGGCGCCATTCCCGGCGGCACGGTCGAGGCGATCGACGAGGCGCGCTGGCGCGATGCCTGGGACCTGAAGGTGTTCGGCTATATCAATATGACGCGCGAAATCCTGCCGGCGATGATGAAGCGCAAGAGCGGGGTGATCGTGAATGTGATCGGCCTGGCAGGCGCCAAGCCCAGCTTCGACTACATTTGCGGCGCTACCGGCAACGCCGCGCTGATCGCCTTTACCAAGGGCATTGGTGCCGGCGCCACCAATCACGGTGTGCGGGTTCTCGGCGTCAATCCGACCGCCACGCGCACCGATCGCATCATCACGCTCTCCAAGGCGCGCGCCAAGGCCACCTTGGGCGACGAATCGCGCTGGGAGGAACTGCTCACCAACATGCCCTTCGGGCGCATCGCCGAAGCAGCCGAAGTGGCCGACGTGGTGCTGTACTGCGCCTCCGACCGCGCATCCTATTTGAGCGGGACGGTGATCGACATCGATGGTGGACAGCTGTATCGGTAAAAATGTCCAAACGGAAACTGCCGGTTTCCTGGCGCGTCGGATCGAAGAAATTGTTCGCTCCCTGGCTTGCATTCCGACGCCATGTTCAGGGTGTTCCAAAGGCGCAAGGGTGCGACACAAAGTCTTGCGCTTTGGCCGGCAGCGCGCATGCGGC
>JAYTDE010000675.1:0-3595 GCA_043736195.1 Burkholderiales bacterium
GATCCGCATGAGACCGGCACGCCGCCCTGGTGCTTCATCAAGACCCCGCGCAACACCCTGACCGGCCATGGCTCAAGCGTGACGCTGCCCGGGTACTCGAAGACGGTGGATTGGGAGCTTGAAGTAGCTCTCGTGATCGGCCGCACCTGCAAGAACGTCGATCCGCACGACGCCATGGACTATGTGGCCGGCTACAGCATCGTCAACGACCTGTCGGCGCGTGATTTTCTGCGCCGTCCGACCGTCAAGCCCAACTCCGGCTCGCCATTCGAGTACGACTGGATCAGTCACAAGAACTGGGACGGCGCCTGTCCGATGGGACCCTGGATCGTGCCCAGAGAAGAGATCGCCGATCCCGACCATCTGGCGCTCAAGCTGTGGGTCAATGACGTCCTGATGCAGGATTCGAATACCAGCCAGCTGATTTTCAAGGATGCCGAACTGGTGTCGTTTCTTTCGCATCGTTGCACCCTGTTTCCGGGTGACGTGATCGCCACCGGAACGCCGGCCGGCGTCGGCACGCCGCGCGGCATCTTCCTGAAGCCCGGCGACCTGGTACGCATCGAAGTCGAGGGCGTCGGCACCCTCGTCAACCGCATGGCATAGGCACGCGACATGGCGCATACCGTCACCCTGATGCCCAGCGGTCACCGCTTCGAGGTGCCTCCCGGCCAGCACATCCTTGCCAGCGGCCTTTCTGCCGGCAATTTCATGCCCTATTCGTGCAAACAGGGGGTCTGCAATTCCTGCAAGGGGCGCATCGTCCTAGGTCGTGTCGACTATGGCGAAGTTCATCCGGCGTATTTCAAGGACCACGACCGGGCCGCCGGCTACGCACTCCTGTGCCAGGCCAGTCCCTTGACCGATTGCGTCATCGAAGTGAAGGAGCTCGAAGGGCTGGCCGGCATCGTGCCCAAGGTGGTGCCGTGTCGCGTCACCGACATCACCTCGTTGGCCCATGACGTCATGCTGTTGCGCGTGCGCCTGCCGATGAACGAGAACATGCAGTTCGTAGCCGGCCAGTATGTGGATTTCATGTTCAGGGACGGCACCCGGCGCAGCTATTCGATCACCGTTTCCCACACAGTTGAAGGCTTGCGCGCGCTGGAATTTCATATCCGCCATCTGCCCGGTGGCGCGTTTACCGATCGCCTGTTCGCAGGCGCGGTCAAGGTGGGCGAGGTGCTGCGGTTCGAAGGGCCGTTGGGCAGTTTTCACCTGCGCGAATCCGTCAAGCCGGCCTTGTTTGTCGCCAGCGGTACCGGCTTCGGGCCGATCAAGGCGATGCTGGAATTCGCGGCCAAGCGCGGCGAATCGCGTCCCATGCACCTGTACTGGGGCTGCCGTTCGTTGCGCGATCTTTACATGATTGATCTGCCACGCGAATGGGAAAAGGCCCTGCCGAATTTCCGTTATGTACCGGTGCTGTCCGACCCTTTGCCGGCGGATCAGTGGGCCGGCCGCAGCGGGCTTGTCCACCGTGCGGTGATGGAGGATTTCCCCGATCTCGCCTGCCATCAGGTATATGCTTGCGGTGCGCCGGTGATGGTGGATTCCGCGCGCCGCGATTTCACCGCGCATCGCGCGCTACCGGAAGACGAGTTTTTCGCCGATTCATTTTTAACCGCAGCCGATATACAGGGAGACAAGCCATGATTCCAGCGATCGAAAACGCAGCCTTCACGCCGCCCAACGCGGCAGCCTCGGTGATCAAGCCCTACGTGATGTCGCATGGCACTCTGGAGGTCTACAACCTCAAGGCCTCGCGGCGCTTCTACGAGGAGTTCTTAGGCTTCGAGTGCGTGCGGCACGCGATCCCGGCGATGGTGATCCGCTGCGGTCTGAAGTTTCACATTGTCTGTGTCGAGGTGGGTGACCAGTTGAAACCGGTCAACCTGCTCAATCACTGGGGCGTCGATGTCGGGTCACGCGCCGAGGTTGATGGTTGCTGGAAGTCTGCCAACGAGCAGAAGGAAAAGTACGGTATTCGCAAGGTGCTGCCGATCGCCGACCAGCATGGCGTGTATTCGTTTTATCTGGTCGATCTGGACCACAACTGGTGGGAGGTGCAGTCCTACGAGGGTTTCCAGCACGACGACATGTTCGATTTCGGTGACCGTTTCTCGATGGACGCGGGAGCCGTCAGCGCCGAGGTGTCGGGCATCAAGGCAGGCGAGAAATAGCCTGCCGGCCAGCCAGGGAGTGCGTGATGGACAAGGCGATGCGCAGGGAAATCGAAGCCGAATGCGTGGCACTGAGCAACGCATTCGCCTACCACCTTGACCACAAGGAATATTCCGCCTTAGTCGCCTTGTTTGCGCCCGATGGAGCGTTCGTGCGCACCGGTGTGCGGCTGCAAGGCCGCGAGAAAATTCTCGCCGCCATGCAAGAGCGTCCGGCCGAGCAGTTCACCCGGCACATCACGACCAATTTCCACTTCACCCAGGTCGAAGACGACAGCGCCCGGGCGGTGTTCTACAACATGTCGTATTTCGCTTATCTGCCTGGCCAGCCGCCCTTCGCATACGACCCGGCGCGCATGCTGCTGCTCGACTTCATTGATATCTATACACGCACCGCGGAAGGTTGGCGCTTCCAGGAGCGCGACGCGCGAGCGCTCCTGATCCCGGAACAACTACGATCGCGCTTGCCGGCGGCCGCCTTCGGCGCCGCGGCTTGAGTCGATGCCGAATGGGTTGCACTGCAGTGCGATTGAGTATGCTGTCGGACCCGCCCTCAAACGATCGGTGCCAAATCATGTCAAGCAGCGACCCGATTCCCGGATTCTCCAGTCCAGCCGCCGGCACCGAAGCGCCGCTGGCCATGCTTGCCACCTGTCACGAGCGCGGCGCGCGCCAGTGCGCCACGCTGAAGAGCCTGCAGCCGCACCTTGCGGCGCGCGGCGCGGACGAAGAAGCGCGCACCGCGGCGGCCGGTGTGTTGCGTTATTTCGACAAGGCGGCCAGGGATCACTACGCCGATGAGGAGCTGGACCTGTTTCCAGCCTTGCTTGAATCCATGGCGGCCTCTGATGCGGTGTGCCTGCGTGCCATGATCGAAGGCCTGATCGCCGAGCATCGCAGGCTTGAGCACGCCTGGCAGCTGGTGCGCGATGAACTGGCAGGAGTGGCCGCGGGCGCATCGGCACAGCTTTCGGCGACAGGTGTCGAGGCCTTGGTCAGCCTCTACGAGCGACACATGGCGCGTGAGGATGACGAACTGATGCCGATGGCGACGCGCATGTTGGGTGAGCCCGAACTGGCGCGCATTGGCGTTGCCATGCGGGCGCGGCGCGGCATCGACGGGCCCAAGCGCCCGGCCGGTAGCCCGGCGCCTCAGAGAAGTTGAACTGCGTGTTGCCGCCCTTTATCGCGGATGACAATCCTTCAGATCAAGGTCAAACCCAATGCGCGCGAATCAGCGCTTGGGCAGCCAAGTGACGGCACCTGGCAGGCTGGTATCAAGTCGCCGCCGATCGAGGGCCGCGCCAATCAAGAACTGGTCGCGCTGGTGGCACGGCATTTCGCAGTGCCCAAGGCCCGGGTGACGATCAAGAGCGGTGCCGCCGGCCGGATCAAACTGGTGCACATCGATG
>JAYTDE010000676.1:0-3648 GCA_043736195.1 Burkholderiales bacterium
GCCGCAAGCAAAAGCGTGCGCAAGGCGACAGCAAAGGCGGTGGTTCCGGCCAAGAAAGTGTCACCCCGGCCCGCCCTCAAGCAGGCGCTCACCGGTAAAGTGGTGATCCGCGCCGGCGCCGCCACCAAGAAAACCGGGGCCCAGTCGATCGCCCCGGACCATTCGCCGCGCGCTGCGCCTGGCGCGGTGAGCGCACCGCGCGCCCTCAAGGCGGTTGCCGTGCGCGGTGATCTCAAGGAACGCGTCGAGCAGTTCCTCTACCGCCAGTCGGAGATGCTCGACAACAAGCTATGGCAGGACTACATCGACCTGTTCGCCGAAGATGGCGTGTACTGGATGCCGGCGCTGCCTGAGCAGACCGAATGGGAAGGCTCGGCCTCGATCTTCGCCGAAGACAAGATGCTGATGGCCGTACGCATGGGCCGCGTAACCCACCCCAACGCCTGGTCGCAGGCACCGATGTGGGCCACCAACCATGTGATCGGTAATGTGGTGATCGAATCGGAAACGAGCAAGGAAGTGGTGGTGCGCTCGCGCTTTCACATGATGGAGCTGCGGCGCGATTCGGTGCGCCATTTCGGCGGCACCTACCGGCATACGCTGGTGAAGGCGGGGCGTGAGCTGCGCATCAAGTTGCAAAGGGTCGACTTGTTCAACGGCCAGGCGCCGTTCGACTACGTGCTGCAGATCTGGGTGTAGCCGCGCCTCATTGCCTTGGTCAGCGCGATCCGGCATCGCCACAGCCGGGCCGGTCGAAGCGATGCTTGCCATCACGCTGCGCTCGTGGCGGTGCGCCCCGCAAGGCTTATGTGCCGCCCGGCCAGGCGCCCTTGGCGCCAGGGCGTCGCGTTAAACTGCTTCGCTGCAGCGCCCAACCACCAACCAAAAGGAGACAAGTTCATGCGTACGCCACGCCTGGAACGTGATCGTCAGCAGTGGATCTATGACTATATAGTGAAGGAATCCGGCCGCGTGTTCCACTGGGACGAGGCCGGCCGCGAATTGCCGGCCAGCGTCAAGAGCCACGCGCAGATTTCCAAGCACCTCGGGCGCATCGGCCAGCGCATGGAGCGTGTCGCCGCCGAGGAAGAGGCCGCCGGCCATCGCGCCACTGCGTTCGAGCTGTACTACCGCGCCTCGGCCACCTTCGCCGCCGCGCAGCACCCGGTGCTCGAGACCAACGACGAGAAGCGCTACCTGCACGGCCGTTGCCTGGCCAACTACGCGAAGGTGATCGAGCATGCGCCGCACCCGATCGAGCGCGTCGAAGTGCCGTTCGAAGGCGTCGAACTGCAGTGCAACCTGCACCTGCTGCCGGGCAAGCCGAAGGCGCCGGTGGTGATCTTCATTCCCGGTTGCGACATGACCAAGGAAATGTATCCCGATCCGCGCGTTGTCCATGCCCATCATCGCGGCATGCACCTGATGGTGATGGATGGTCCCGGCCAGGGCACCGGCAACCTGCGCAACATCAAGCTCACCCATGACAACTACGAGCGCGGGGTGCTGGCGGTGGTCAGCTACCTGCAGAGCCGGCCCGAGATCGATGCCGAAGGCATCACGATCTATTCGCTCAGCATGGGCTCCTACTGGGGCTTCCAGGTCGCCGCCTCCGGCGACCCGCGCGTCAAGGCGGTGGCCGGGCCGTGGGCCTCGTACCTCGACAAGTACTACATCCTCGACACCTTCTCGCCGCGCTACAAGCAGTTGTTCGGCTATCTCACCGGCGCCAAGTCGGAAGCCGCGCTCGACGCGATCGTCAGCAAAATGACCGTCGCCGGCCGCGAGAGCGGCATCAAATGCCCGGTGATGCTGACCGTGGGCGAATACGATGCGCGCAGCCCGACCGAGATGATCTACGAGTTCTACGACAAGATCAGCGCGCCCAAGGAACTGTGGGTCTATGAAGACAGCTATCACCAGACCCGGCTGTTCGATGGTGATTCGAATCGCGCCGACATCCACATGATGGGCATGGACTGGCTGCGCGACGCGCTCGACGGCAAGTTCAAGGCCGGCTATGCGCGCAAGGTGTATGTGCGTTCAGGCGGCGGCGGGCCGAACGGCAAGCAGGGTGAAGGCCAGGACTCGATGCACTGGTGGGACAAATAGACGCGGCCCACTCTCCAGTCACGATGGGCATCAAATCACGGCGGTTGTCAGTGCACGGCTCGCCCGTGCGCTGACAATTCCGTGTTGGCCGTGAATTCAAATCCGGCAGCCAGCACCTGCGCTGCTTGAAGCCGCGCGTTGGCGTGACGAGCGCGCAAATTACCAGGGCAGAATCTGGTTCTGGTAGTTGACGTAGGTCACGCCGCCCGCGCCACTCCTTTGCGCGATCGCGTCGACCACGCCGGGGATGCCGGTCTCAATATCCAGAAAGGCATTCGGCCCGCCCATATCGGTGCGCACCCAGCCGGGCGCGATCACCAGGTAGGTGCGGCCATCATCGGCATGGCGCGCGGCGAAGCTGCGCATCAGCGTGTTGAGCGCGGCCTTACTGGCGCGGTACACCTCCCAGCCGCCATTGGTGTTGTTGGTCACGCTCCCCAGGCCCGAAGACATCACCGCCACGCTGCCGCCCCGGACGACGCGTTCGACCAGCCGCTCGATCACGCGCAAGGGCCCGAGCGTGTTGGTCACCATCAAGCGCACGAATTCCTCGGTGGACGCATCGCACACCCGTTCAGCCGGGCCGTTGGCTATGCCTGCGTTGACAAACAGCAAATCGATGGCGCGACCCTCGAGACGGCGGCCAAGCGCGTCAATCTGCGCGGACGAGGTCATCTCGAGATGCAGGACCTCTAACGCGGCGCTGGCGGTGGCCTGCAGGGCCTGAAACTCCGCCGATCCGGTCGCCTGCCTGATGGTGGCGATCACATGCCAGCCGCGGCGCAGGTATTCCGCAGCCAGCGCCATGCCGAGCCCGCGCGAGGCGCCGACGATCAACACGGTCTTTTTCTGCGATGTTTCAGTCGTCATTGCACCTCCTCGCGCAGCAAATCGAGATGTTCGAACAAGGAGCGGTCGGTCACCAGAAACAGGTCGGCGTCCGCGCTGTCCGCGGCGTGGCTGGCCCATGTCCAGTGCGGGATGGCGAAGACGTCGTGCTTCTCCCAGGATCGCCGGCGCGGGACTGGAGAAACAGGTTGACTTATACTTGGTGGGTTGTCCGAAGCCAATCGAGACTCAAGCATGAAGCCCTCCGCTGCGCTGCGCGAACACCGTGATTCGGTCCGTGAGGCGACGCGTCGATTTCGCGCCAGCAACCCGCGTGTATTCGGTTCCGTTTTACGCAACGAAGACAAGGATGGCAGCGATCTCGACCTGCTGGTCGATCCCTTACCTGGAACAACGCTTTTCGATCTCGGCGGCCTGCAAGTGGAGCTTGAGGAATTGCTTGGTGTACGGGTTGATGTGCTGACACCTGGCGACCTGCCTGAAAGTATGCGCGCCCGCATCCTGGGGGAAGCGCAAGCCGTATGAACGAGGCGCGCCGAGCCGAGGCGCTCTCCCATATGTTGCAGTCGGCACGCCTTGCATGCTCTTACATTGAAGGAATGAGCAAGGCTGATTTTCTGGCCGACACGCGTACACAACAGGCGGTCGTCATGAATATGGTCATCATCGGCGAAGCTGCAACGCGCT
>JAYTDE010000677.1:0-25952 GCA_043736195.1 Burkholderiales bacterium
GGCAAGAGGCCCATCAAGCCATCGGTGGCGCCGCCGGTGGCCGGGGCTTGCGCATAAGCAGAGGAAATCAGCACGGGAAACTCCAGAGAAGTCTATTCAAATCAACCCAGAATTTTAGCACGTCGGCCCGCCAGCCAAGGCCCGCAGCGGCATTCACGGGTCGATTCCGACCCGTTCGCGCGCAAAGCGGGCGCGAAACGCGTCGAAGGCTCCCACTTCGATGGCCTCGCGCATGTCGCGCATCAGCGCCTGGTAGTAATGCAGGTTGTGGATGGTGTTGAGCCGGGCGCCAAGAATTTCCTTGAGCTTGTGCAGGTGGTGCAGGTAGGCGCGCGAAAACGTGCGGCAGGTGTAACAGGCGCAAGTCTCGTCCGGCGGGCGGGTATCCATCTTGTAGCGCGCGTTTTTCAGGCGAATGTCGCCAAAGCGGGTGAACAGGTGGCCGTTGCGCGCGTTGCGCGTGGGCATCACGCAATCGAACATGTCGATCCCGGCGGCCACCCCGGCTACCAGGTCTTCCGGCGTGCCCATCCCCATCAGGTAGCGCGGCCGCTCGGCCGGCAGGCGCGGCGTTACGTGGTCGAGGATGCGCAACATGTCTTCCTTGGGCTCACCCACGGACAGGCCGCCGATGGCGTAGCCGAAAAAGCCGATGTCGGTGAGGCCGCTTAAGGAAGCGTCGCGCAGGGTTTCAAACATGCCGCCTTGCACAATGCCGAACAGCGCATTCGGGTTCTCGAGACGGTCGAATTCGTCGCGGCTGCGGCGCGCCCAGCGCAGCGAAAGCTCCATCGAAGTCCGGGCTTCAGCCTCGGTAGCCGGGCGGCCATCGATTGCGTAAGGCGTGCAGTCGTCGAAAATCATCACCACGTCCGAATTGAGGGTGCGCTGGATGCGCATCGACTCTTCCGGAGTGAGGAACAGGCGGTCGCCGTTGACCGGCGAGGCGAAATGCACGCCTTCCTCGCTGATCTTGCGCAGGTCGCCCAGGCTCCAGACCTGGAAGCCACCCGAATCGGTGAGGATGGGGTGGTTCCAGCCCATGAAGCGGTGCAACCCGCCGTGGGCCGCGATGACTTCCAAGCCGGGCCGCAACCACAGGTGGAAGGTGTTGCCCAGCACGATTTGCGCGCCGATTTCTTCCAGTTCGGCCGGCGCCATGGCCTTGACCGTGCCGTAGGTGCCGACCGGCATGAAAACAGGGGTTTCGACGACGCCGTGCTTGAGGGTCAGGGTGCCGCGGCGGGCGCGACCGTCGGTGGTGCGCAACTCAAATTGCATGGCGAGCAGCGCTCGCGCGCGCCTTTGAAGAGATGATCAAGACAAGCGAAAAAAGGGGGAGATGCGTGGGAACCGAACGGACTGTCGACCGATTCCGAACCAAACGCGAACATGGCAATCTGAGCATTGGCGGCTTGCCCGAAGCGCGAATTATGCAGCAAGCGCTTCCGGCCACGGCTGACACGCATCGACCATATGCGGTTTTGGTCGGCCGGCGCGCTGTGCTGGCGTCCTGAGGCTGCGCGATCGTTTCTGGGCCATACATGGGCGTGCAGGGTGCTGGCGTTGCTTGCTGCCGGCGCCATTTTTAGGGACACTGTTCTTGCGAAACAACAATCCACAATGGCTTCCATCCTGAAACGGTGGTTTTGGTCGAAAATGACTACTTTCTGCAAGTTCATTGCCGTTATCCTGCACAAGCTGTCTGGCGGTGCGCTTTTTTTCAGTAGTGGTCGATTTGCCGCAACCATTGCAAAGGTCTCGTTGCCCTTGTTTTCGATACGCACAATTCCAGCTTCACGACTTGTGGCCGCACTTGCTGCGAGTGCATTTCTATGGTTTTCGGGCAACTTGGCAGCTTCCGCGGAGAAGGCTTCCGTTTTCTACGAGGATGCGCTGAAGCGATTCGAACGCGACGACATGGAAGGCGCTGTCCTTCAGTTGAAGAATTCGATCCAGCAGGACAACAAGCTTCTGGCGGCCCATATGCTCTTGGGCAAGGCGCTGACACGAAGCGGCGATTTGCGTGGAGCGGAAGCGGCCTTCGAAGAGGCGCTAAAACAGGGTGTCAGCCGGGCCGAGGTGGCACTTCCACTGGGTCGTATATACATTGCGCTGGGTAAAGCGGCGATGGCACTCGATCGGTTCCCCGCGGTAGGCATGGCGCAGTCGATGCAAGGTGCGGTACTTGCGATGCGTGGCACAGCACATTTCGAACTGGGAAATGTTCGCGAAGCCGCTCGCATGTTCGAAGAGGCGCGCAGGGTGGATCCGAATTCCGCGATTCCCCTGATAGAGGAAATCCCCACCTTGCTCCAGTCTGGGCAGAAAGACCGCGCGCGGGCTTACGCAGCGAAGGCAATTCAGCTTGCCCCTGACAATGCGGCCGCCTGGAACATGCAAGCGTCGGTGCTGCACGATGCGTTCGACGCGAAAGGGGCGCTCGAGGCCTACAACAAGGCGTTGATGCTCGATTCGCGGCACGTGGATGCGCGTGTCGCGCGCGCAGCGCTGTTGATCGATGTGAAGCGTGATGCGGAGGCGATCAAGGACCTTGAATACCTCGATATTGCAGCACCGGGGGAGCCGCGAGCCGCCTATCTGAGGGGCTTGCTGGCCTCCAGGAAGGGAGACGCGGCTGGTGTAAAAAGGCATTTCGGCGAGGCCGCGAGCGTGCTGGACTCGTATGCGGGGACCTGGCTCAATAATCGCGAGCAACTGCTGATGCTCGTGGCGCTGGCCCACCACGGGCTCGGCAACTTGCAGAAATCGCGCGAGTATCTCGAAATTCTTATTGCTCGAAATCCCAAGAGCGACCCGGCGCGCAAGCTGCTTGCTTCGATCTTTGTGCAGATGCGCGACTATGCACGTGCCACGCCGTTGCTTGAGACCTTGAAGAACACATTTCCCGACGATCCGCAAATCCAGTTTCAATTGGGTACGGTGTACCTGAGTCAAAAGCGCTACCTCATTGCCACCGAATTTCTGGAGCGCGCGTCCGCCAAACTCGGAACCCCCGAAGCTTCACGCGCGCTGGCGATGAGCCAGATCAGCCTTGGGCGCGATGAGGTAGCACAGGCGACGCTGGAAAAGTTGCTGGCTACGAACCCGAGGGATTTTGAATCCGGAATGGCGCTCGCGGGGCTGTACAAGCGCCGTAACCTGCCGCAGAAAGCACTGCAGACGGCCGAAGCGATGGTGCGCCAGGCGCCGGCAAACCCTGCGCTGCTCAACTTCATGGGAACTATCAAGGGCGCGAATCGGGATTTCAAGGGGGCACGGGCTGCGTATGAACAAGTGTTGTCGAAGAGTCCTAATTTTCGTCCGTCAATTCTGAACCTGGTCAAACTAGATGAGGCCGAAGGCCAGTTCGAAAATGGGCGCAGGCGCCTGACCCAAATCCTGGCCAAAGAGGCGGGGGATGTCGACGCGCTCTACGAATTGGGAATGCTGGAGCGTAGTGCCGGGCGTGCGGATCAGGCGCTCAAGCACCTCAAGAAGGCAAGCGATTCACCGCGTCGCGATACGCGCGCCGGATTGGCTTTGGTGGATCTGCAGCTTTCGCTCAAACAGCCCGACCAGGCGCTGGCGACAGCCAAGGAACTAGCTTCGAAGTTTCCTTACGAGCTGAGCATGCAGTTGGCCCTGGCGCGCTCGTACATTGCGTTGGGCGACCGTGCCAATGCGCGCAGTGTTCTTCAAGGTACGACGCGCCTGGCGGAGTTCGATGCCGACGTGCAGGTGGTCATCGGGCGCATGCAACTTGAGGCCGATAACCCCGATGGAGCTGCCTACAACATCCAGAAGGCGCTGCAGGGGCGGGCCGATGATTTCGGCGCCTTGTTGTTGAGCGTGGATGTCGAAGCACGGCGCAAGGACACGGCGAAAACCGACGCCGCGCTCAGGTTGCTCGGGGCCAAGTACCCCAACCGCGCCGAAACGGCACTCGCGGTGGCGGGCGTTGCGATGCTGCGTGGGCAGTACGGTGCTGCGATCACTTCCTATCAGGCGGCGCTTGCCCGCGAGGAGTCGTGGCGCTGCGCAGGGCCGTTGGTGCAGGCGTATTTCACAGCCGGTGAACCGGGCAAGGCAGTGGCGCTTCTCGATGGCTGGGTAAAAAAGCGCCCGGACGATCGCCTTGCGCTCAAGACACTGGCGGAGGCCCAGTTTCGCGCCGGCCAATTGCAGGCGGCCAGATTGAATTACGAGCGCGCATTTAAATCCGATCCCGACGATGCTGCGGCGCTAAACAATTACGCAAACTTGCTCGTCAAACTCAACGACCCCGGCGCTCTGGCGGCTGCGGAGAAAGCGTTGAAGCTTGAGCCGGGAAATTCCAACTATGCAGGTACGCTTGGATGGATTCTGGTGCAACAGGGCAAGGTGGATGCAGGCTTGCGCCATTTGCGGGAAGCGCGCCTAAGGAACCCGGCGAATGCTGAAAACCGCTATCACCTCGCGTTCGCCTTGTCTAAAATCGGGCGCAAGGCGGAGGCAAAGGACGAATTGACTGCTGCCATCGCTGCCAATCCTTCAGTGGGGTCTGCCGATGAGGTAGGCAGGCTTAAGAAGGAACTCGGGCTTTGATCTCCTTGCCGGCGGCACATTTTGTGTCGGAAAATTTTACAGTGAGCGCCTGGAAAATGGCTGCGTGTTTTTAACCCATTGTTTTAAAAGAAAAATAATTTATGGCCTCAATTTTGCTTTATATTAATTATCGAAAGTCATCTTGGTGGAACGAAAAATGATCAAACTACGTTCTTGTATTGGCGCAGTCGTCTTTGCATCCTGCATGGGGCCGGTTGCCGCGCAGGTAACTTGGACTTTGACGGGCGGCACATTTGATCTCACTAATTCGGCAACCAACTACACGGTCGGGACCGTCAGTGGAGTTAGCTTGGGTCTTACCGCATATGCCAACACGCGCGGAGATGATTCGGTCGCCAATGACAGCCAAAAGGTTGAGCAACAAATTGGTGTCAGTCAGGTAATAGGTTCGGCTACGCATCGAATCGGCATCAACGATTATGCCAGTGATGGGGTTGGGATCGTGAACAAGGACGGCTGCTCATTCACTACGACCGCCCAAACCACCTTGTGTGATACAGGCGAAGCTACGGCGCCAGAACCTGCCCTGGACAACAATCAGCGCTATGAAATGATTTTGTTGAGTTTTGGTAGCGCGAAGGTGAGTCTGACGGCACTTAATCTTGGCTATGTCAATACAGACAGCGACATGACGATCATGGCATATACCGGTGGCGGAAATGCCTTGACTGATCTGCAAAGTGGGTTAAAAACGTGGTCTGATTTTGGTGCCGGTGGTACTAGTGCCACGCTTGCGGGGTCGTTGGGTTGGAAGGCGCTTGCGAATTTTGATGGTGGCACAGGTCAGGGTGCGACTGCGGGGAATCGGACTATCGTGTCGAACGGTATTGCCTCATCGTATTGGCTGATAGGGGCTTACAACCCGCTGGCAAATCCGATTGGCGGTACTTTGAACGGTGGCTTGGATTACATGAAAGTATCTTCTGTGTCTGGCAACGTCGTGCCGGAGCCAGGTTCGTTGGCTTTGTTGGCTGCCGCTTTGTTGGGGATGGTTGCAGTTCGTCAGCGCAAGAAGGCGTAACGCTCAGACGTGGCGAAACGTCGGAAACGGCACCTTCGGGTGCCGTTTGCTTTTGTGCGATTCCGGCACGGAGCATGACATCGTAGCGGAGCGAATTCCGCGTCAATAGGAGCCTGCGCTGTATGGCGCGTATTTCCAACAGCTTCTGACAGGCAGGAAGTTGTCAGTGCCGCTGCGAAAGTTCTGGCTTAGTGCAAGAACGAGTGCGAAACCGCGATCAATCCCACGCCTGCGGCCACCATCACCACCTGCCAGGTCGATGATTCGGTATCCGCCCGGCGCTGCATCCACGGGATCAGGTCGGCGACAGCAATATAGATGAAGCTGGAAGCCGCCAGCACGATCACATAGGGAATCGCTTCCCGGGCGCCGGCCAGCGCAAAGTACCCGACCAGCCCGCCTGCGACCGAAGCAAGGCTGGCAAGTGCGTTATAGGTGAGTGCTCGCTTGCGTGTATACCCTGCGTTCAGAAGCACGATGAAATCCCCGGCTTCCTGCGGCACTTCATGGGCGATGATGCCGAGCGTGGTGATGAAACCCAGCCATGGATCGGCCATGAAGGCGGCGGCGATCAATATGCCGTCGGCGAAGTTGTGCAGCGAATCGCCTACCAGGATGAGCAGGCCGCTTTTTCCCGCCTCGTGCGCGTCGAAGCCGTGCTCGTGGCCGTGGCCGTCGTGCTCGTGATGGTGGCTGTGGCGCCATAGCGCCACTTTTTCGAGCAGGAAAAACGTCAGCAACCCGGCCAACAGGGCGCCGAAGAGCGCGTGGGCGTCGATATTGAAGCTGAAGGCGTGCGGCAACAGTTCAAGGAACGCGGCGCCCAGCAGCACCCCGGCCGAGAAACTCACCAGACGCTGCACCAGGGTGCCCAGCACCTTGAAGGTGATCAATCCGGCGACCAGTACCGAGAGCACGCCGCCGGCTACGGTGGCTGCGATGATGTAGAGTAAAGTCAAGTTGGGTGTGCGCTGGCGAAGCGCGCGATTATCCAATAGTTTCCATTTTTCCTTTCACGGACCGCGTATTCGATGCTAAGCAGTTGCGGGTTTGATGTGGTCGCGCGGCTTCTGCGTGGCTTGGAAGGTGCGAAAGGGTTTCATACGGGCGCTGCCGGTGAGTGGACCGCACTTGGTCATGGAAGCGCGATCCGATGAAGCCACCCGTGGCCCTGCAGGAGCTGATCGAGGCGCTGCGCGTATTGCCCGGCGTCGGGCCGAAATCGGCGCAACGCATGGCCTTCCATCTGTTGCAACATGACCGCCCGGGTGCCCTGCGCCTCGCGCATGCACTGGCCGAAGCTGCGCAGCGCATGCAGCGTTGCCGCCTGTGCAACAGCTTCACCGAAGCCGAGCTGTGCGATCTGTGCGATGCCGGCGCCGGGCGGCGTGATGCCACGCAACTCTGCGTGGTGGAAACCCCGGCCGATCTGGGCATGATGGAGCAGACGCAGGCCTATCGCGGCCTGTACTTTGTGCTGATGGGGCGGATTTCGCCGCTCGACGGCATCGGGCCTAAGGAGGTTGGCGTCGAGCGACTGATCGCGCGCGCCAGCGACGGGGTGGTCCGGGAAGTGGTGCTGGCGACCAATTTCACGCATGAGGGCGAGGCCACGGCGCACTATTTGTCCGAAGCCTTGAAAGCGCGCGGCCTGAAGGTCACGCGCCTGGCACGTGGGGTGCCGGTGGGCAGTGAACTCGAATATGTGGATCCCGGTACCATCGCGCATGCGTTTGCCGACCGGCGCGATACCTGAGGCGCAACGCGGCCATGACGCCGCTGGACTTTGATTTGGCTATTGTCGAGTGAGCGGTGCGGCGCCGAACATTTTTGCGAGGCTTGTCGCATTAGGCGGGCGATGTCCTGGAGGCAGCAGCAATGCGCATGTCGGAAATCCCCTTCTCCACCGTCGACTGGTCGACGGTGGAAACCACCGAGCACCTGGGTGAACTGGTCGATGGTGTGCGCGGCATGGCGCTGTGGCGCACCCGCAATTTCGGGCCGCCGGACAACCTGGTTCGCGTGCGTATGGTCGAGTACACGCCGGGTTACGTGGCCGATCACTGGTGCCAGAAGGGGCATGTGCTGCTGTGCCTCGACGGCCAGCTCGATACCGAGCTGGCTGACGGGCGCCGCTTCACCTTGACCGCCGGGATGAGCTACCAGGTGGCGGACGGCGCCGAGGCGCATCGCTCCAGCACAGCGGTCGGGGCGCGCCTGTTCATCGTCGATTGAAACGGCTGTGGGGACATGGTCCCGCCAGCCTTCCGCGGGAGTGCCGGCGCTAAAATGCCTCGCGCACCCTGAAACGAAAATCGGATTCACATGAGCACTGCAAGCACCACGTCTGCCGGCCCGCTGGCGAACCTCAAAGTCCTGGAACTCGGGCAACTGATTGCCGGGCCGTTTGCCGGCAAATTTTTCGCCGATTTCGGTGCCGACGTGATCAAGGTCGAGCCGCCGGCCGATGCGAAGAACCAGGGCGGTGACCCGATCCGCTACTGGCGCAAGATGCATGAAGGTACGTCGCTGTGGTGGCATGTGCAGTCGCGCGGCAAGAAATCCATCACCCTTGACCTGCGCTCGCCTGAGGGCCAGGCGGCGGCGCGCAAACTGGCGCTCGAAGCCGATGTGGTGATCGAGAATTTCCGCCCCGGCACGCTGGAAAAATGGAACCTGGGCTATGAGGCATTGGCGCGCGACAACCCGGGCCTGATCATGCTGCGCATTTCCGGGTTCGGCCAGACCGGGCCGATGCGCGACCAGGCCGGCTTCGGCGCAATCGCCGAATCCATGGGCGGCATGCGCTACGTGAGCGGCTTTCCCGACCGCCCGCCGGTGCGCATGAACCTTTCCATCGGCGACGCCATCGCCTCGCTGCACGGGGTGATCGGCATCCTGATGGCCCTGAACCACCGCCACCGCACGGGTGAAGGGCAGATGGTCGATGTCGCGCTTTATGAGTCGGTGTTCAACATGATGGAGGCCACCCTGCCGGAATACGCCTATGACGGCACACTGCGCGAGCGCACCGGCACCAACCTGACCGGCATCGTGCCGTCGAACACCTATACCTCGAAGGACGCCGTGCATATCGTGATCGGCGGCAACGGCGATTCGATCTTCAAGCGCTTAGCCGCGCTCATGGGGCGCGACGACTGGGTGGTTGATCCGGGCCTGGCCGACAACGCCGGACGCGCAGCGCGCGCCGCCGAGCTCGATGCCGGCATCGGCGCCTGGTGCGCGGCGCACGACGCGGCGTTCCTGCTTGCGGCGCTGGAGGCGGCGCAGGTGCCGGCCAGCAAGATCTATTCGATCGCCGACATCGTGCGCGATCCGCAATACCTGGCACGCGGCATGATTGAAAAGCTGGCGCTGGACGACGGCGTGCAACTCATGGTGCCAGGCGTGGTGCCCAAGCTTTCACGCACGCCAGGGCGGATTCGTGGCCGTGGGCCGAAGCTGGGCGAACACAACGGCATGGGCTTCGACAAGGATTGAGCGGCATCGCCGCTACTGTCCTTGGGGCCGTGGCGCCCCGGGTCGAGGGCGGCGCGCGCTGGGTTGCCTGCCCGGTTCGCGACAGACCCTTCGCCCGCTACAAGGTCGCGATTTCTTCCGCTATTGCGCGGTCCAGCCGCCATCAACCACATAGCTGGCACCGCGGATTTGCGCGGCTGCCTCGCTGCACAAAAATACCGCGAGCGCACCCAGTTGCTCGGGTGTGACGAATTCCAGCGAAGGCTGTTTCTCGCCCAGCAGGTCACGTTTGGCGGCATCCGCGCTGATGCCCTGTGCGGCAGCGCGCGCGTCGATCTGCTTTTGCACCAGCGCGGTCAATACCCAGCCCGGGCAGATCGCGTTGACCGTGACACCGGCCTGCGCGGTTTCAAGCGCCGCCGCCTTGGTCAGGCCAATGATGCCGTGCTTGGCCGCCACATAGGCCGATTTCTGCGCCGAGGCCACCAGACCGTGGGCTGAGGCGATGTTGATGATGCGCCCCCATTTTTGCGCCTTCATCAGCGGCAGCGCATGCTGCATGGTGTGGAAGGCCGAGCTCAGGTTAATCGCGATGATCGCGTCCCAGCGCTCGGGCGGGAAATCCTCGATCAGCGCGACATGCTGGATGCCGGCGTTGTTGATGAGGATGTCGACGCTGCCTAAGCGCGCGGCGGTCTGCCTGACCAGATCGGCGATTTCAGCCGGGCGGGTCATGTCGGCCGGGTGATACTCGACCCTGACCCCGGCCGCTGCGATTTCTTTCTTGAGGCCCTCGATCACGGCGGCGTCGCCAAAGCCGTTGAGCATGATGTTGGCGCCGTCGGCGGCCAGCGCGCGCGCGATGCCCAGGCCGATGCCGCTGGTGGAGCCGGTGACGATTGCGGTCTTGTTCTTCAGCATGATGGTCTCGCTTGATGGATGTTGGTTGTGCGGGTCGTGCGCAGCGCCGCTATTGAGCATTGGGTGATCGATGACAAAAACATTCCCCTGGCGAGGCTGTCATGTTTTCGGAAATTAAGCATCGACCAATTGTTGCAGAAGCTAGCCACTATTGCGCAGGCCCGCGGCAATGCCGTTGATCGAAAGGTGGATGCCGCGCCTGATGCGCTCATCGGTATTGCCGGCGCGATGCCGGCGCAGCAACTCGATCTGCAGGTGATTGAGCGGGTCGAGATAGGCGAAGCGGTTCTTGATCGAGCGCGCCAACGAGGGGTTGCCGGCCAGGAAATCGCGGGTGCCGCTGATCGTGAACAGGGCTTCCCTGCTCAGTTCCCACTCCTGGCGGATGCGCTCGAAGATGCTGCGCGCGAGCTTCTTGTCCTTGACCATCTCGGCATAGCGCGAGGCCACCGCCAGGTCGGACTTGGCCAGCACCATGTCCATGTTCGACAACAGCGATTGCAGAAAAGGCGAGGCCCGATAGAACTTCGCCAGTTGGCGCATGCCGGCCTCGCCATGCCGCGCGCGATACGCGGCCACGCCCGAGCCGAAGCCGTACCAGCCGGGCAGCATGATGCGGCATTGCGCCCAGGAGAACACCCAGGGAATCGCCCGCAGGTCCTCGATGCGCCCACTGGGTTTGCGCGAGGCCGGGCGACTGCCGATATTGAGCTGGGCGATTTCCGAGATCGGAGTGGACTGGAAAAAATAATCGGTGAACCCCGGCGTTTCGTACACCAGGTTGCGATACGCCGTGTGCGCAGCGGCCGAGATTTCCTGCATCGCGCCGATGAAGGCCGGCGTGCCCTGCACCTCGGCGCCGGCCAGTTGCGGCAACAGCGTTGCTTCCAGCGTCGCGGCCAGCAGGGTTTCCAGATTGCGCCGGCCGGTGTCCGGGCTGGCGTACTTGCTTGCGATGATCTCGCCCTGCTCGGTCAGGCGGATCTGCCCGTTCACACTGCCGGGCGGTTGCGCCAGGATGGCCTGGTAGCTGGGCCCGCCACCGCGCCCGACGGAACCACCGCGGCCATGAAACAGGCGCAGCGTCACGCCATGGGCGGTGAACAATTCGACCAGTGCGACTTCCGCCTGGTACAGGGCCCAGGTCGAGGTGAAGAATCCGCCATCCTTGTTGCTGTCGGAATAGCCCAGCATGATCTCCTGGGTGTTCGCCAGCCCGCCCAGCACCGTGCGCGCCAGCGGCAGGGCCAGCCAGCGCCCCATGATCAGGTTGGAGCGTTCCAGGTCGATGATCGATTCGAACAGCGGAATCACGTTCATGCCGGCCACGCCTACCTGCGGCAGGTAGAGCCCGGCCTCTTTGAGCAATATCAGCACCTCCAACATGTCGGATACCGATTCGCAGTGCGAGATGATGTAGTTCGGACAGGCCTCGCGGCCGAAGCGCGCCTGCATCTCGGCCGCCTTGCGCACGATGCTGAGCTCCGACAGAGTCTCGTCGGAATAGGTGGCATAGGGTGAATGCAGCAGGCGAGGTCGTGCCAGCTCGGCCTCGAGCAGCGCGATGCGTGCGTCTTCGTCAAGCGTTGCATAGGCGTCGCTGGCGCCGGCCATGGAAAGCAACTCGCTCACCACGCGCTGATGCACCTCCGAGCTCTGCCGCATGTCGACCGGGGCTAAGTAAAAGCCGAAAATGCGCACCGCGCGCATCAGGGGGATCAGCCTGGGCTTGGCCAATAGCGCCGCGCCATTGGCCTTGAGCGAGGCCTCGACAAGGCCCAAGTCGGCGATCAGCAACTCCGGTGCCTCATAGGCGGGAGCGCTGCCGATCTCGTGGCGCCGCGACTCAATGCCGGTCAATCCGCGCAGGGTGGCGGCAAGGCGGGCATAAACCCCGACCAGGGCGCGCCGGTAGGGCTCGGCACGGCGATGCTCGGAGCTGTCGGGGGAGGCCTCCGCCATTTGTGCCAGTGCCGGGCTCACCTTGACAAGCACGGTGGAGAGAGACAGTTCGGCGCCCAGCCGGTGCACTTCGTCGAGATAATGCTCCAGCGCCAGCGCGGCGCCGCGCGTGAGTGCGTGTTCCAGGGTGTCGGCATTGACATAGGGGTTGCCGTCACGGTCGCCGCCTATCCAGCTGCCAACCCGGAAGATCGGCTCGATATGCGGCAGGCGCGCGGCCGGCGCGGCGCGCGCCAGCAACTCTTCGACCTCACCGTAGAGCTTGGGCAATTCGCGCAGGAAGGTGTAGCGAAAGAACGAGTGGCCGTTCTCGATCTCGTCGACCACGCGCAGCCGGGTCAAGCGCAGCATGCCGGTCTGCCACAGGGTCAGCACCTTGGCGCGCAGCGACTCCGCATGCTGCGCCTGTTCGTCCGGCGGCAGCGGGGCGGCCGTCAGTTCGCTGATCAGTCGCGCGATGTCAAGCTCGGTGTCGAGAATGCTCTTGCGCTGCACTTCGGTCGGATGCGCGGTGAGCACTGCCGCCACGCTGGCGCGCTCGAAAAATTCGCGCAAGCGCAGCGACGGCACTTTGGCGCGCGCCACGCGCTTGAAGGCGAAGGCGATCGAGCCTTCGCCTGCTTCGACGCCGGCGATCGCGTCTGCACGGCGGCGTCGCCTGGCATGCACATCCTCGGCGATATTGGCCAGATGCGAGAAGTAGGAAAAAGCACGCACCACCGATACGGTGCGGTCGCGCGACAGCCGGTTGAGCAGGGTGGCAAGCCGGCGTCGCGCCTCGCTGTCGTTGTCGCGCCGGAAGCGCACCGCGAGTTGCCGCACGTTCTCGATGGTCTCGAACGCTTCGCGACCTTCCTGCGCCTTGATGGTGTCGCCCAGAATGCGCCCGAGCAGGCGAATGTCTTCCTTGAGCGGGGTATCGTCGGGTACGAGTGTCTTTTTTTGGGTCATCGCGGGTGGTCAGTTGGGCAAGGGGTGCGTTGGCGGCGGCGCAGGTAGAGGCACGGCGTTGCTGCGATTCGCGCGAAGTGTTCGCGTAGATCCGTGCTGCCAAGTTTTTGCAAAACTCATGCCAAATCTTATTGAAGCAGCAAGTTTCGCTCGACGCTGTGGCGCAAGCGGCGTCAATCCACGGGTGCAGGCGCGCTCGACGATTGCCAAGCGCATGTTTCTCGACAAAACCATGCCTCTGGCGGGACTGTCATCACGCCAAAAAGCGGGTGTGCCAAGTCAAAATTTCACCAGGCGTGCGCTTGCCGCTTCAAGGCGCTGCTCGAGGTAGGCTGCGTAGAAGTCCGGCACTGTGAATCCCGCCAGCGGCTCGGCAAGCAGGTTGCCACTCCCGTCGACAAACACCACCGTCGGAAATACCCGGACCCCATACGCGCGCGCCAGGTTGTGCCCACTGATGCGTTTGCCGTCGAAGCCGGTCAACGACGCCTCAAGCGGGACTTCGCGCATCAGGGCGCGCGAGGCCCAGGTGCCGCTCATGGCCAGCGGACGCAAGTATTCGCGCCTTGCACGTTCGCAAAATCCGCAGCCGGCCTGACTGAAAAAAAGCAGAATCGGCAACTTGCGATCGGTGGCGAAACGGGCGTCGGCGGCCAGTGTTTTGGCATGCGCGAACTCAGCGGCATGCGCGCCATGTGCCACGGGCGGCAAAAACGCGCATGCTAAAATCGCTTGTGCGATCGCGTGCGGAATCTGCTTCAGAAGCGCTTGCATCAGGTGACCCGGCGGCGTGGCAACACCAAGCGTTGGTTGGCGACGCGCAGGTCGGCCACACCGGCAACCATCTCCATGTTTTTCCGACGGTCAATCACTCGCTGTCCGTTACTCTGCTCAGGCCTTCTATGGACGCGATCAAACGGCACTCTGGAACCTCCCCGCATTCCAACAACATGAATAGCGAACCTCAGCGGCTGATCATTGCGTCGCGCGAAAGCCGTCTGGCGATGTGGCAGGCTCACCATGTTCGCGCTGCGCTGCAGCAAGTATATCCGCGCTGCGAGATTTCAATTCTTGGTATGACCACACGTGGCGACCAGATTCTTGATCGGGCGCTTTCCAAGCTGGGTGGCAAGGGCCTGTTCATCAAGGAACTGGAAAGCGCGCTGCTGGAAGGTCGTGCCGATCTGGCGGTGCATTCGATGAAGGATGTGCCGGTCGACCTGGCGCCAGAGTTTGCGCTGGCGGCTACGCTTGTGCGTGACGACCCGCGTGACGCCTTCGTCTCCAATCAGTATGCCGATCTGGCCAGCCTGCCTGCGGGCGCGGTTGTCGGTACGTCCAGCCTGCGCCGCGAAGCGCAGATCAGGCGCTTGTACCCAAGCCTGGTGGTGCGCGCACTGCGCGGCAATCTTGACACGCGGCTCTCCAAGCTCGATGCGGGCGGATATGCCGCCATCGTGCTGGCTGCTGCCGGGCTCAAACGCCTGGGCCTGGCTGCGCGAATCCGCGCCGTGCTGACGCCAACCGACATGTTGCCGGCCGCAGGCCAAGGGGCATTGGCCATAGAGACGCTCGCCGGGCGCGACGATCTGCAACGCTGGCTCGCCCCCTTGAACCATGCGGACACCGACGTTTGTGTGCGCGCCGAGCGCACCATCAGCCGAGTGCTTGGCGGCAGTTGCAGCGTGCCGCTGGCCGCCTATGCCGAGATCGAGGGTGACAGCCTGCGTTTGCGCGCCCGCGTGGCTTCGCCCGATGGTTCGGAATTGATCGAATCGGCTGCGACCGGTGCACGGGCGGATGTCATGGCGCTGGCCAATGCGGTCGCGCATGATCTGCTGGAGCACGGTGCGGATCACATATTGAAGGCGCTGAACCAGGCGGCGTAACGCAGGGGCGATGATGGCAATGGTCAGGACAGCGCCGATGTCCACGGACGCGGGCTCCGGTGGCGATGTTTCCACACAAGCTTTACGCGGGTGTGAAGTGCTGGTAACCCGCCCGCGCGACCAGGCCGCGGCGCTGGTCGGCGCGATCGCCGCAGCCGGCGGTCTGGCATTGCGTTTCCCCACGCTGTCAATCGAACCCGTAGCGGACTGCGCCGTACTGGACGCCGCTTTGCGACGGCTCGACGAATTTGATCTGGTCGTCTTGGTCAGCGCCAATGCGGCGCAACAGGCGCAGGCGCGTTGCGTGGCGCTTGGTTTGCCAGGACTGGGGCAGGTCAGGTGCGCGGCGACGCCAGGGCCCGGCAGTGCGCTGGTGCTTGCCAGTCTGGGTATCGCCAATGTGATCGCGCCTGCCTCGCGTTTTGACAGCGATGGTCTGATCGAGGCAATCGATGCTGCCGGCTTGATGCTGTCGCACGTACTGATCTTGCGTGGCGCCGACGCGGCAAGCGGCGCCGCCGCCGGTAGTGGCAGGGCGCAGCTTGCCGAATGGCTGCTTGCCCGCGGCGCAATGGTGGAAACGGTCGCCAGCTACCGGCGCGGGCAGGTGCAACTTGCGGCGGGCGAGATCGACGACTTGCTGGCGCGGCGCGCACCGGATGCACTGGTAGTGACAAGTTCCGAGGGCGCGCAGCGGCTGGTGGAATTGTTGGGAGCCGAGGGCCTGGCGTGGCTCGCGACCGTGCCCACGTTCGTTCCTCACCCACGGATCGCGGCTCGCGTCCGCACGCTCGGGCTGAGTAACGTTTACCTGACAGCAGGTGGCGACGCCGGCATCATGGATGGGCTCGCCGCGCATTTTCGCCAGGTGCGGGCATGACCGATAGCACGGCTCCGGTCGCAGGCACGACCCGTGGCGCGGCCAGCGAGGCTTTAGACCCTGCCATAAAGGCAGAAGCGGCGCAGCGAGACGGCGCGGTGGCGGGCGCAGGTGAGCGCACGCTTGGGCTGGTAGCCGCGTTGCGTTCCTGGTGGAATGGCGCGCGAATCGGCATGCTGGCACTGGCGCTGCTGTTCGCCGTCGGCTGGTGGGATTCGCGCTCGCAGGTCGCAGCCTTGCGCGCCGAAATGGCCATGCGCCTGAAACAGGAGGAAGACCTGTCGCGCCAGACCCAGGCGACCGCACGCGAGGCGCAGGACCGGATGCGCGATGCCCTGGTGAAGATGGCCGCGCTGGAAACCCGGCTCATCGAATCGCAAAGCCAGCAGGCGGCGCTCGAAAACATGGTGCAGGATCTGTCGCGCAGTCGCGATGACTGGGCGTTGTCCGAAATTGAGCAGACCCTGACCCTGGCGGCCCAGCAATTGCAGCTTGCCGGCAACGTGCGCGGTGCGCTGTTGGCGCTGCAAAACGCCGACGCGCGCCTCGGGCGTGCCGACCGCGCGCAGTTCATAGCGGTGCGTCGCGCGCTGCAAAAGGACATCGAGCGCCTGAAGGCGCTGCCCCAGGTCGACACCGCCGGCATCGCCATCAAGCTCGATGCTGTAATCGCCAGTGCCGATTCGTTGCCGCTGATCTTCGACGAAAAGCTGCAGCCGCAGGCGGTACGGCCCGGCCAGGGCGCGCGCGAAGTTCCTGATGCCAAGGGCGCCGAGCCGCCGGCGCCATCCCTGTGGCAACGGCTGCGTGATGACGCATGGGAGCAATTCCGCCTGCTGGTGCGCATTCGCGATATCGAAAACGCCGACCCGGTGTTGCTCAATCCCACGCAGGCGTTTTTTCTGCGCGAGAACCTCAAGTTGCGCCTGCTCAACGCGCGCATCGCCCTGTTGCAACGCAACGAGGCGCTGTTTCGGCAAGACCTGGCGTCGGCCAACCAGTGGCTGGTGCGCTATTTCGATGTGCGTTCGCGCGCCGGTGCGGGCGCGGTGTCGAGCCTGAACGCGCTGGTGGCAAGCGCGGTGAGCATCGAACTGCCGACGCTGGCCGACAGCCTCAATGCGGTACGCAATTACAAGGCGCCGGCGCGCCTGCCGCCCAGGTAGCATGCGCGGCCTGTTCTGGATCCTGGCCTTGTTCGCCACCGCGGTTGGCCTGGCGCTTACGGCGCGCTACAACGACGGTTACGTGCTGCTGTTCGTGGCGCCCAAGCGCATCGAGCTTTCGCTGACGCTGTTCGCGATTCTGCAGATAAGCGCGTTCGTGCTGCTGTATTTTTTCGTTCGCGCCGCCGCCTACACGTTGCGCTTGCCCGATATGGTGCGCGAGTTTCGCGCTACGCGCTTGCGCCAGAAAGCGCGCCACGCGCTGTTCGACGCCTTGGTCAGTACGCACGAGGGGCGCTATGCCCGCGCCGAACGCGCGGCGCGACTGGCGCATGACACCGGTGAAGAGCCGGTACTTGCAGGGCTGGTGGCGGCGCGCGCCGCGCATCAACTCGGCCGTGCGGAACTGCGCGAAGAGTGGCTGGCGCGTGCCTCACAGGCGGCCACCAGGGACGGCGGAAAATCCTTGTTGCATGCTGTTCTCATGACCCGTGCGGAACTGCTGTCGGAGCAAGGGCGCGATGCCGAAGCATTGGAAGTCCTGGGCGAACTCAAGCGCGGCGGCGCACGCCACATTGCGACCCAGCGCCTTGCCCTCACGTCGATGTTGCGTGTAGGCGTCTGGGACGAGGCACTGCGCACGGCGCGCCAACTGGAGGAACACAAGGCCATCCATCCCGCCCTGATGCACAAGACCCGCGCAGCGGCATATGGCGGCTTGTTCGCCACCTCGGACGCGCAGCTTCTGCGCGACCGCTTGCGGGGCGTGCCGCGCGAGGAGCGATTGATGGCGCCGGTGGCGCGCACCATTGCTCGGGCCCTGATCGCCGCCGGTATTGTTGCGGAGGCGCGCGAATTGATCGAGGCCGCGCTGGACTTGGCCTGGGACGACGCGCTTGGCGTCCTGTATGCCGATTGCGACGCTGCTGGCGGCAGCGTGCGCCTGGAACGCTGCGAGGCATGGCGCGCGCGCTACCCGGGCGAGGCAGGCCTCCTGTTCACGCTTGGCCGCATTTGCGCGACCATGGCCTTGTGGGGCAAGGCACAGGAATATCTCGAGCTGTCACTGGCACTGCGGCCGGCGGCGCGTGCGCACCTCGAACTGGCGCGGGTCTTCGATGCCTCGGGTCGCGTTGATGAGGCGAACCGGCAATTCCGGATGGCGGCGCAAGCCTGATACGGGCAGCGCGCCGTGCCGCTGGCGAGCTTGAAGTGCGGCCGCCTGGCAGGGTTTCAGGTCGGTCGGTATGGCATAATCCCCAGTCTTTTCACAGTCACGCCATTGTCGCAAGAGGGGCATCTTTCCCATGTCGCAAACGCTCTACGAAAAACTTTGGGATGCCCACCTGGTGCATTCCGAGGAAGACGGTACCGGCCTTTTGTATATCGACCGTCATCTGGTGCATGAAGTCACCAGTCCGCAGGCGTTCGACGGTCTGCGCGCCGCCGGACGCCCGGTTTGGCGCACCGATTCGATCGTCTGCACCGCCGATCACAACACCCCCACCACCGGCTGGGATCTGGGCATCGATGGCATCACCGACGTGGTCGCGCGCGAGCAGATCGTCACGCTCGATCGCAACATCAAGGCCTTCGGCGCGCTGGCCTACTTTCCGTTTCTCGACAAACGCCAGGGCATCGTGCACGTCATCGGACCGGAGCAGGGGGCCACGCTGCCCGGCATGACGGTGGTGTGCGGCGACTCGCATACCTCGACCCATGGCGCCTTTGCCTGCCTGGCACACGGCATCGGCACTTCCGAAGTCGAACATGTGATGGCGACGCAATGCCTGGTGACCAAGAAAATGAAGTCGATGCTGGTCAAGGTCGATGGCAAGCTGCCGGCCGGAGTGACTGCCAAGGACATGGCACTGGCGATCATCGGCAGGATTGGTACCGCCGGTGGCACCGGCTGCGCGATCGAGTTCGCCGGCAGTGCCGTGCGCGCGCTTTCGCTCGAAGGCCGCATGACCCTGTGCAACATGGCCATCGAAGCCGGCGCGCGTGCCGGTATGGTGGCCTTTGACGAAGCGACCGCGGCCTACCTCAAGGGGCGCCCGTTCGCGCCCAAGGGTGCGCAATGGGATGTCGCGGTGGAATACTGGAAAACGCTCAAGTCGGACCCGGGTGCCAGGTTCGACGTCACCGTAGAAATGCGCGGCGAGGAAATCCTCCCGCACGTCACCTGGGGCACCTCGCCCGAAATGGTGACCACCATCGAGGGCCGGGTCCCGGACCCCGAGCGCGAGAAGGATGCCGCGCGGCGCAGCAGTATCGAGGGCGCGCTGACCTACATGGGTTTGAAACCCGACATGTTGATCACCGATATCCGCATCGACAAGGTGTTCATCGGTTCGTGCACCAATTCGCGGATCGAGGATATTCGCCAGGCGGCATGGGTGGTCAAGCGTCTCGGACGACGGATTGCCGCCAACGTCAAGCTGGCGCTGGTGGTGCCCGGATCGGGCCTGGTCAAGGCGCAGGCGGAAGCCGAAGGACTTGATCGGGTGTTCACCGATGCCGGCTTTGAATGGCGCGAGCCCGGATGCTCGATGTGCCTGGCGATGAACGCCGACAAACTGGAGCCGGGTGAGCGTTGTGCTTCGACCTCGAACCGCAATTTCGAAGGGCGCCAGGGCGCGGGCGGGCGTACCCACCTGGTGAGCCCGGCGATGGCGGCCGCGGCCGCCATCGAGGGCAAATTCGCCGACGTGCGCAGGCTTATCTAAAGAAGGCGCTGCCCGCGCACATCGCAGGCACCGTACAAGGAATCCGTCCATGGACAAGTTCGTTTTGCACAAAGGCCTAGCCGCCCCGATGGATCGCGACAACGTCGATACCGACGCCATCATCCCGAAGCAGTTCCTCAAGTCGATTCATCGCACCGGCTTCGGCGAGAATCTGTTCGATGCCTGGCGCTACAAGGACACGGGCGAGCCGGGAAAAGACCCGGCTTCGCGTGTGCCGAACCCCGATTTCGTGCTCAACGCGCCGCGCTATCTTGGCGCTTCGATCCTGGTGGCGGGCAAGAATTTCGGCTGCGGCTCTTCGCGTGAACATGCGCCATGGGCTTTGCAGCAGTACGGCTTTCGCAGCGTGATCGCGCCCTCGTTCGCCGACATTTTCTTCAATAACTGCTACAAGAACGGCGTGCTGCCGGTCGTCCTGCCGGAGAGCGCGGTGCGGCGCCTGATCGATGGCATCAATGGTTTCGTGGGCTATCAGCTGACGGTCGATCTCGAAAGCCAGGTGGTGCTGGCACCGGATGGCGATAGCTACGGCTTTGAGATCACGCCGCACCGGAAATTCTGCCTGACCAACGGCTTTGACGATATCGGCCTCACCTTGAGGCAGGCCGACAAGATTCGCGCCTTTGAGGCCGCACGCCGTGCGCGCCATCCCTACTATTTCAATACCAGGATCGTCACATGAAGATCGCAGTTTTGCCGGGTGACGGCATCGGTACCGAGATCACGACGCAGGCGGTGCGGGTGTTGAAGGCGCTGGGCCTGCCGCTGACACTCGAAGAGGCACCGGTCGGCGGCACCGCCTTCGACAAGCTCGGTGATCCGTTGCCAGAATCCACCTTGTCGCTGGCCAAGGCAGCTGACGCCATCCTGTTTGGTGCAGTGGGGGGCTGGCAGTACGACAGCCTGCCGCGCGCCAAACGGCCCGAGCAGGCGGTACTGGGCCTGCGCAAGCACCTGAACCTGTTTGCCAACCTGCGACCGTCGATCGTCTATCCGGAGTTGGTCAACGCCTCCACCCTCAAGCCGGAAATCGTGTCGGGGCTGGATATCCTGATCCTGCGCGAACTCACCGGCGATATCTACTTTGGCCAGCCGCGCGGAATCCGGGTGGTCGAGGAAGGGCCTTTCAAGGGGCAGCGCGAAGGCTTCGACACCATGCGCTACGCCGAGGGCGAGATCCGGCGCATCATGCATGTCGGCTTTCAGGCGGCGCGCAAGCGTAGCCGGCGCTTGTGCTCGGTCGACAAGGCCAATGTGCTCGAGACCATGCAGTTGTGGAAAGAGGTAGCCGCCGCCGTTGCCACCGAGTATCCGGATATCGAATATTCGAGCATGTATGTCGACAACGCGGCGATGCAGTTGATCCGCAACCCCAAGCAGTTCGATGTGATCGTCACCGGCAACATGTTCGGCGACATCCTGTCCGACGAGGCCTCGATGCTGACCGGGTCGATCGGCATGCAGCCTTCGGCGTCGCTCAACGAGACCCAAAAGGGCTTGTACGAGCCGATTCACGGCTCGGCGCCGGATATCGCCGGCAAGAATCTCGCCAACCCGCTGGCCACGATCCTGTCGGCTGCGATGATGCTGCGCTATTCGTTCGAACAAGAGGCGGCAGCCGTGCGCATTGAGAAAGCTGTACGCAAGGTGCTGGCGCAGGGTTTGCGGACCGCCGACATTTTCGAGACCGGTACCACCAAGGTGGGCACCGTCGAAATGGGCGATGCGGTGTTGAAAGCGCTGTAGAGCAGCGTTTCGGTTGTCAGGGTTTCCAGGCCGCTGATGGCCGGAATCAAAGATGGATCGACAACCAGCAAGTGAGGCAGGTCATGCAAAAAGTAGGCTTGGTCGGATGGCGCGGCATGGTGGGCTCGGTGCTGATGCGGCGTATGCAGGATGAGGGGGATTTCGCCCACATAGAAGCGTTTTTCTTCTCGACATCCGCCGTAGGTGCCGCGGGTCCGGTGGTGGGCGGCAAGGCGACCGGCAGGTTGCTGGACGCCGGCAGCATCGAGGCCCTCAGGGCGATGGACATCATCCTGACCTGCCAGGGCGGTGACTGGACCGGTGAAATCTATCCGAAGTTGCGCGCCGCCGGCTGGCGCGGCTACTGGATCGACGCCGCTTCCTCACTGCGCATGCAGGACGACGCCATCATCATTCTTGACCCGGTCAACATGGATGTCATCAAGAAAGGCCTTGCGGCCGGTGCGCGTGACTTCATCGGCGGCAACTGCACGGTCAGTCTGATGCTGATGGCGCTTGACGGGCTGTTCAAGGCGGATCTGATCGAATGGTTGAGCGCCATGACCTATCAGGCGGCTTCCGGGGCGGGGGCGGCTTGCATGCGCGAGTTGCTCGCGCAAATGGGCGCGGCCCATCAGGCTGCCAAGACCATGCTCGACGATCCTGCCGCGGCGATCCTTGATATCGACCGCGCGGTCGCCGGAATGCTGCGCGACCCGGTCTTTCCCGTCAAGGAGATCGGTGCGCCGCTCGCGGGCAGCCTGATCGCCTGGATCGACCGCGACTTGGGCAACGGCATGAGCCGCGAAGAATGGAAGGCCGGTGCCGAAGGCAACAAGATTCTTGGGCGCTCCGCGAATCCGATCCCGATCGATGGTCTGTGCGTGCGCATCGGCGCCATGCGCTGTCATTCGCAGGCCCTGACCATCAAGCTTAAGCGCGATGTGCCGTTAGACGAGATTGAAGGCATGCTGGCGCAAGCCAACCCTTGGGCGCGTGTCGTTTCGAATCGGCGCGATGACACCGTAAAAGCGCTGTCACCGGCGGCGGTCAACGGCACCCTGGCGACACCGGTGGGCCGCTTGCGCAAGATGGCGATGGGGCCGCGTTATCTTTCGGCTTTCACCGTAGGCGACCAGTTGCTGTGGGGCGCCGCCGAGCCGTTGCGGCGCATGCTGAGGATTGTGCTTGACCGCTAACAATACTGGGCTGTTCGCCAGATGGCGTTGCGCCGCCCCAACAGGCATGCCGCAGGCGCGGCGCACGTCACACTTCAAGTCAAGGGTTAGCTTGCATCGCTAACCTTTTGATGTTAACTTCATAATCTGGGGAAAATCGTTAACTTGGGCTTTTTGCCCCTGCTGTTGGCATCGTCGATCGCCCAAGCTGGTCGCCGATCGGGGGTTGAAGCCTTTGTTTTGGGCCGCCCAAAGATTCATGAGGGAGCCGGGGGTTACACATTGTGAGACAACACAAACTCAGGAAAATCGTTGTTGCCGCCGCTTTGGCTCTCGCGAGCATGGGGTTGACAGCGCCCGTCGGTGCTGCCGGCCTTGGCAAGCTTACGGTGTCCTCGGCGCTGGGTCAGCCGCTGCGCGCCGAGATTGACTTGACGGCCGTTACGCGCGAGGAGGCGACCAGCCTCACTTCGCGCCTGGCCTCGCCCGATGCATTTCGTCAGGCCGGAATCGACTACAACCCGGCGCTGCTCGGCATCAGGTTCAGCGTCGCGCGCCGCCCATCGGGCCAGTTTTTCATCAGCCTCGTCTCCAGCCAGCCGATTAATGAACCGTTCCTCGACATACTCGTTGAGTTGAACTGGGCCACCGGGCGACTGGTCCGCGAATACACTTTCCTGCTCGATCCGGCCGACATGAAGCCGATGGTTCCGCAGGTTGCCGCCGCCGAGCCCAAGCCGGTAGCGCCGGTTGAAGCGCCGCGTGTCGTTGAAGCACCGGCGGCGCGCGCGCCAATTGCCGCTGCGCCTGCCGTCAAGCCGGCTCCTGCGGCCAGGCCGGCGCCGGCAAGGGCTGAAAAGCCGGCGCCTGCAGCCAAACCCGAAGCGGCGCCCAAGGTTGCCGGCAGTTACGAAGTCAAGAAGGGCGATACCTTGGGCAAGATTGCCCGCCAGTCCAAAACTGATGGCGTCACCCTGGAACAAATGCTGGTGGCGATCCAGCGCAGCAATCCGGACGCGTTTGTCGGCGGCAATATCAACCGTCTGAGAAGCGGCGTGATTCTGAATCTGCCGGACAAGGACAAAGCGGCCGGCGTGGCACAGGACGATGCGCGGCGAGTGGTCACGGCGCAAGCGGCGGATTGGCGCGCCTATCAGGACAAGCTGGCAGGTAATGTGCAGGCAGCGCCTGCCGCCAAGGCCGATGCGCCCAAGCAGGCAGCGCAAGGCCGCATCACCGCGAAAGTTGAAGACAAGGCGCAGAAAGGCGATGCCAAGGATCAACTGAAGCTGTCAAAGGCCGACCCGGCTGGCGTGAAGGATGGCGGCAAGGGCAAACCCAAGGCCGCCGAGGAAGACAAGGTCGCCAAGGAGCGGGCTCTCAAGGACGCGAAAGCCCGCGAGGCCGAACTCGAAAAGAATGTCAAGGATCTGCAGAAACTGGCGGAAGTGAAGAACCAGCAACTGGCGGATATGCAGAAGCAGGCGCAAGCCAAGGCTGCGGCACCCGCCGCGCCGGCTGTCGCGCAAGGCGCGGTCGCCGATGCCAAGAAGGCGGCGCCGACGCCCGCACCGGTAACGCCTGCGCCGGCACCAAAAGCCGATGCGCCCAAGGCTGAAGCTCCCAAGATGGCGGCAGCGACGCCGCCGGCCAAACCGGAACCTCCCAAAGCGGTCGAAGCGCCGAAGGCGCCAGAGCCTCCCAAGGCAGCGGAACCACCGAAGGCGGCGGAGCCCATGAAGGCTGCTGAAGCGGCGAAGGCGCCGGAGCCGGCCAAGGCTGCGGACGCGTCCAAATCCGCCGATGCGTCCAAGGCTGCGGAAGCACCGAAAGCTGCTGGCGCGGCGCCGGTGGTGGCAGAGGCGCCCAAGGCGGCAGAGGCGTCGAAGGCCGCGGACTCCGCCCAGGCGGCAACACCAGCGCCCGCAGATGCGGCGAAGGCGCCGCCCAAGAAGGCGATGGCGCCGCCGCCTCCCCCGCCCCCCGAACCGAGTCTGATGGACGAGTTCCTGGACAATCCTGCTTATCTCGCAGGCGGCGGTGGCGTACTCGCGCTACTGGGTGGCTATGCCGCCTACGCCGTGCGCCGCAAGCGCAAGGTCGAGAAGTTCGAAAACAGCATCATTACCGGTGGCGATCTCAAGGCGAACTCGGTATTCGGCAATACCGGTGGTCAAAATGTCGATACCGGAAACAGTTCGTTCCAGAGCGATTTCAGCCAGGTCAGCAGTGGTTCCATCGATGCCGACGAAGTCGATCCGGTTGCTGAAGCCGATGTTTACATGGCCTACGGACGCGACGCCCAAGCCGAGGAAATACTGAAGGAGGCCTTGCAAAAAGACCCTTCCCGGCACGCTGTTCGCACCAAACTGATGGAAATCTTCAGCCAGCGCGGGGATGCTGCGTCGTTCGAAAGCCATGCCAAGGAATTGCGCGCGGCCACCGGAGGACAGGGGGAGCATTGGGCTCGTGCTGCCGAACTCGGGCGTGCCCTGATGCCGGGCAATCCATTGTTCAGCGCCACTGGGGCCGGCGCGGGGATGGCCGATTCCTCAGTCACATCGACAGTGGCTCTCGGTGCCGGTACGTTGGCTGCGGCGGCTGCAGTGGCCGCAGCGGCGCCGTCGGACATGGAATCGACCATGCAAATGGCCGCCTTTCCTGGGGCAGGTGCGGCGCCGTCTGACATGACCAAGACCTTGTCGCTCGCGCCGGTGCAAGCCGCGGCGCCGTCCGTCGACGTCGATTTCGACCTGGGTGGGGCGGTTACGCAGCCGCTTGCCGTCACTACAAGTACACCTGATTTTGAACTTGACATCGGTGCGGGAGCGCCGGAAGTCGATCTTGGCATGAGCCTGGACTTCGACATTGGCGGCTCCGATCCCGCACCGGTGGCCGCACCCGCTGTGACGCCGGCGACCGACTTCGCGCCTGGCGGAACGCTGATCATGGACGCCCCGCAGGCACTTTCAGGCGATACCCTGGATCACTCGATGGACGAGACCCAGCCGCTTGCGGATGTGAGGCCGCCGGAGTTGCCGTCGCCAACGATCGATTTTGATTTCGATCTGAGTGCCGATACGCCGGCTTCGAATGGTGCCGCGGCGCCAGCCGCGGCTGGCGGCAACGTGATGGACTTCGACCTCTCGGGCATCAACCTGGATTTGCCGATCGACGCCCAGGTTTCATCGGGCAACGAGGGCCCGGTGGATGATGCCGCCACCAAGCTTGACTTGGCCAAGGCCTATCAGGATATGGGCGACAAGGAAGGTGCCAGGGAGTTGTTGCAGGAAGTATTGAAGGAAGGCAGCGCGACGCAACAGGCGGAAGCGCAGAACCTGCTTTCCGCGCTCGGCTGAGAAAGCGGCGCGGGCACAGGGCGGGCGGCCAGGCTGGCCGC